>JAEUMW010000365.1 GCA_016791345.1 Betaproteobacteria bacterium
CATCACGATGACGTCATCGGGCCACGACTGCGGCCGGTTCAGGATGTCGACCGCACCCAGCGCTTCGCCACGCGCTCCGAAGTCGAGCGACAGCACGGGTGGCGCTACGCCGCCCGTTGCGTGCAGTTCGTCGAGCAGTTGCGGATCGGTCACGCACTCGGTGCCGATCACGGCACGCCCCAGACCGCGGGCTTGCCATGCCCGCAGACCGCGACAGTCGGCGATGCCCGAGTCCACCCACAGCTCGATGTCCGGGCATCGTGCACGGATCGCGGCGATTGCCACATCGTTGTCGCCTCGTCGCTGGATCGCATCGAGATCCGCCAGATAGAGCGATGTGAACGGGTAGACTTCCAGCAGCGCCCGCGCGATGTCGACCGGCTCGGCACCCGCCGCGAGTGACGTGCGGATCGGGGCGTAGGCAGCGCGCTCGCCGCGACGGGCGCGGACGACGCGGCCGCCCTGCAGGTCGATGACGGGGATGATGTGCACAATCGGATGCGGCTATTCGTCTACGAATTTATCACGGGGGGCGGTCTTGCCGACCGGCCGCTGCCGCCGTCGCTGGCGCATGAGGGTGACCTCATGGCCCGCGCGCTTCTGCGCGACCTGCTGGACGTGCCGGGTATTGCGGTCAGCGCCACGCGCGATGCGCGTGCGGCAACGCTCCCGCGCGGCGTCGATGTGCGCGTGGCACGCAGCGCCCGCGAAGCGACCGACCGCTTTGCGCAATGTGTGGATGCCGCGGACGCGGTGTGGGTCGTGGCGCCGGAGACGGCGGGCGTGCTCGAACGCCTGGCCGGCGAGGTTCTGGCGCGCGGCAAGTGTCTGCTCGGCAGTCGCCCGCCGGCGATTGCGGTCGCCGCGAGCAAGACGCGCACGGCGCAGGCGCTCGCGTGGCGCGGCGTGCCGGTCGTGCCGGTCCACGATCCTGCGGCGGAGGACGCGCTGCCGCCGCTTGCAGGCCCCGTCGTGTTGAAGCCCGACGACGGCGCCGGTTGCGTCGACACGCGCGTGTATGTCGACTGCGTATCCGCGGTGCGCGACTGGGAAGCGCGCGGCCGCGAAGCGGGCGTCGTGCTGCAGCCTTTCGTCGAGGGCGAGGCAGCCAGTCTGTCTCTGCTCGTGCGCGACGGCCGTGCGGTGATCCTCGCCGTGAATCGGCAACACGTGACCCGGCGAGACGGTGCGCTGCGGTTTCACGGTTGCTCCGTCAACGCCCTTGCCGCCTGGCGACCGCTGTTGGCCGATCTCGCGCAGGGCATTGCCGAAGCACTGCCGGATCTCTGGGGTTACGTCGGCGTCGACTTGATCCTCGCCGACCGCGGTGCGCAAGTGCTGGAAGTGAACCCGCGTCTGACCACCTCGTACGCCGGCCTGCGCGATTCGATCGGCGTCAATCCCGCCGCCTGCGTGCTGGCGCTTCTCGACGAAGCGGCGCCGCTGCCACCGCCGCCCGCGGCGCTGCGCAGTGTCGAAGTCGGCGTGCCGCAGGAATCCGTCGATGCGTGAGGCAGTGCTCGGCTGGGACGTCGGCGGCGCGCACCTGAAGGCTGCGCTGGTCGACGCCGATGGCGCAGCGGTCCTCGCCGTGGAACTGCCGTGTCCGCTGTGGCAGGGCGTATCGCACCTCGAGGGCGCGCTCGATGCGACGCTGGCGCGGATGCCGACGCTACCCACCACGCATGTCGTCACCATGACCGGAGAACTCGCCGACTGCTTTGCCGATCGCGCCGCCGGTGTCGCCGCCATCGTCGGCGCCATCTGCGCACGTGTGCCCGTGACCGGGCTGCATCTCTTCGCCGGGCGTGCCGGCTTCGTCCCGGCAGCGGCGGCGGCGACTGCGGCAGCGCAGATCGCCTCCGCCAACTGGCTCGCCACCGCCATGTATCTGGCGACGGTGACGGATGCAGCACTGCTCGCCGACATCGGCAGCACGACGACCGACCTCGTGCCGATCGCCGGGAGCGAGGTGCGCTGCCTCGGGCACGACGATTTCACGCGGCTCGCGACCGATGAACTGGTCTATACCGGGACCACCCGCACGCCGCTGATGTCGATCGCGCCGCGAGTGCCGTTCGAGGGACGGCAGGTGGCGTTGATGGCGGAGCACTTCGCCACGACTGCGGACGTGTATCGACTGACCGGTGAACTGGCCGAGCCGGTCGATCTGCACCCGGCGGCGGACGGCGGACCGAAGACGCGCGAGGCGAGCGCCCGGCGGATCGCACGCATGATCGGGCGCGACGCCGGAACGGCACCGCCGGCGGCGTGGACCGAACTCGCGCGCTTCTTCGCCGAGCAGCAGCTCGAACGTCTGCAGGCAGCCGCGCGGCTGGTCATCGCGCGCGCCGGACTGCCGCACGGCGCACCCCTTGTCGGTGCGGGCACCGGCGCTTTCCTGGCGCGGAAGCTGGCCTCGCGCCTCGACCGTCCCTATACGGACTTCGCAGCGCTCGCAACGCGCTCGGGAGCGAGCGAGGACGACCTGATGGCGTGTGCGCCCGCGTTCGCCGTGGCGCGTCTTTTCAGCGCGGCGGGAGCGCGACGCTAGAATCGCGGTCGAAGCGTCTCCGACCTTCGATTCAGCACCAGAAACCATGCCGCACCTGATCGTCGAGTTGCCGTATCGCGAAGACACGGGATCGCTGTTCGACAGCATCGCGGATGAGCCGTGGGCCGTGTTCCTGGACAGTGGCCGCCATCTGCCGGGCCACTCGCGTTTCGACATCCTCGCGTCGAACCCGACGGCGACGCTCATCACGCGCGGAAAGATGACGGAGATCCGCACCGGCGACGCGGTCCGGCTGTCTCCGGAAGATCCGTTCAACCTGGTGCGTCAGGCACTCGGTCCGCTGAGCGAACCCGTCGCAAAGCTGCCGTTCGCCGGTGGCGCCATCGGTTATTTCGCGTACGACCTGGGACGTCGCCTGGAGCGTCTGCCGAACATCGCCGAAGATGCGGAGAAGCTGCCGGAGATGGCGGTCGGCCTCTACGACTGGGCGTGCGTGGTCGATCACCATGAGCGTCGCACCTGGCTCGTCAGCGCCGGCCGCGATCCGGCGACCGCCGCCGGATGGCCGGCGCTCGTCGACCGCTTCGCGACGCCGCGGCCCGAGCGTTATCGGGCGCCGTTCCGGGTGACGTCCAACGTCTCCTCCAATCTCACGCCGGAAGGTTACGCAGAAGCCTTCCGGCGCGTGCAGCGATACATCACGAACGGTGACTGCTACCAGGTGAATCTCGCGCAGCGCTTCGCCGCGACCGCCGTCGGTGATCCGTGGGTGGCGTTTCAGGCGCTGCGCGTCCTGAATCCGGCCCCGTTTGCCGCCTATCTCAACCTGCGTTTCGCGCAGATCCTGTCCGCCTCGCCCGAGCGCTTCCTGCGCGTGCAAGGGGGCGCGGTGGAGACCAAGCCGATCAAGGGCACGCGGCCGCGCGCCGGCCATCCGCGCCTCGACGCAGCACTCGCGGAACTGCTGAAGGAAAGCGAGAAGGACCGTGCGGAGAACGTGATGATCGTCGATCTTCTGCGCAACGATCTTTCGAAGACGTGTGCGCCGGGATCGGTGCGGGTGCCGAAGCTCTTCGACGTGGAAAGCTTCGCTACCGTGCACCACCTCGTCTCCACCGTGAGCGGGCAGCTGCAGCCGCAGGCGCATGCGGTCGACCTGCTGCGCGGCTGTTTTCCGGGCGGCTCCATCACCGGCGCGCCGAAGCTGCGTGCGATGGAGATCATCGAAGAACTGGAACCGAACCGGCGCGGCGTCTACTGCGGCTCCATCGGCTACCTCGGCTATGACGGCGCGATGGACACCAACATCGCCATCCGCACGCTGGTGAACTCCGGCGGCGCGGTGCGCTTCTGGGCGGGAGGCGGCATCGTCGCCGACTCGCGCCTGCAGGACGAGTACCAGGAATCCTTCGACAAGGCGGCGGCACTGCTGCGACTGCTGCAGCAGTGCGCCGACAACTCCGCGCGCGCCTGAAGCGATGCTGCACGTCGTCAAGCTCGGGGGCAGCCTGCTCGACGCACCCGACATCCTGCGTTCCTGGCTGCGACCCATCGCCGGCGCTGGCGGCAGGCTGGTGGTGGTGCCCGGCGGCGGTCCGTTCGCCGATGCCGTGCGCATCGCACAGCAGAAGACCGGCATCGACGATCGCACGGCGCACCGGATGGCGCTCGTCGCGATGGAGCAGTACGGCCTGCTGCTGTCCTCTCTGGCGCCGTCGCTGGTTCCGGTCGATACGCTGGACGCCTTGCGCGCCGCGCTCCGCTGCGAGCGCATTCCGGTGTGGATGCCGTCGCGTATGGTCGCCGATGCGAAAGGCATCGATGAGAGCTGGGAGGTGACGTCCGACAGCCTCGCCGCATGGCTCGCACGCGAACTCGGCGCCTCGATGCTGTGGCTGGTGAAGTCGCGCGCGATCGCGGTTCAGGATGCGAGGCAGCTTGCCGAACTCGGCGTGGTCGATGACGCGTTCCCGCGCTTCGTCGAGGCGAGCGACTATGCGGTGCAGGTACTGGGGCCGGGCGATGTGAATCTGCTCACCGCTGCGCTGGACGGTCGTGTCACCGCGATGCCTGCGGCTCGCCCTTGATGTATCTCCAGCAGCAGAAGATGAACGCCACGGCGAGCGTGACTTCGATGCTCGCCATCAGTCGCGAAGCGCCGGACTCGGCCCACGCGCGCACGACCCCTTCGGTGAAGTAGAAGAGCATCACGAGCGGTGCCCACTTGAAGGTGTAGACGTCGCCGCGCCAGATCCTGGGCAGCAGCAGGAGCGGTGGCAGGGCCTTGAGCAGGAGCCAGGAACCGCCTGGCCGGATGGGGGCGATCCGGGCTTCCCAGGCGATCGTGAGCAGCGCGAGCGCGATGAGGATGGCGGAGGCTGCCAGCGCATAGCGCGCCGAATCCCGAATCACCCGCTGCCGTCCGCTGCCTCGCGGCATCGGCGCGCCAGTGCCACCAGCGCGCTGCGCGCTTGCTCAGGAGTGGTGACGCTTGCGTCGAAATCCATGCGCAGCCGCTCGTCGTCGGCCTGCACGTCGAAGCCGTCGCAGTCGATGCCGATCATCTCGGCATCGAGCACTTCGCGCCCGTGCACCGATCGGCAGTAGTCACGCAGGTTGTGACGATGGTCCG
Organism: Betaproteobacteria bacterium; assembly: GCA_016791345.1. Lineage (NCBI taxonomy): Bacteria > Pseudomonadati > Pseudomonadota > Betaproteobacteria > Betaproteobacteria bacterium. The sequence continues at coordinate 5,148 of JAEUMW010000365.1, forward strand.
CATTCATGTGTTCGAGGATGCCGGCCTCGGATTCCGCCAGAGTCGAAGCGGGGGCGCGTACTGCGTCCGCGCCGAGCCACTGGATGTCGCCGAAGCCACCGACCCAGTGCAGTGCTTCCGGCACGATCCGGTAGAACGCGAAATCGCCGAAGTCGAGCAGCGATCTCGACTTCGGCAGGTAACGCAGGTAGCGCTGCACGGCCGGTGCGCTCGCGTCGTCGATCCGCTCTGCGTGGCCAGCGCAGGTCACGCGCGCGCTGGCGAGCACGTCTTCACCAGCGGCGTGCACCATGAGACTTGCGCGCGGATCCGCCCGCAGATTCTTCGTGTGCTCGGCGAGCGCGCTGATGAGAAGCAGCGGCCAACCGTCGTGATCGGTCACATAAGGAACGACGGTTGCGAAAGGATGCCCGGAGAGCCGCAGCGACAGCGTGCCGAGCGCGCCGTGGCGACAGCGTCGCAGAAGCCGCCGTGCCTTGTCTCCTGCGTCCCCTGGCGTCGTCACCGCGCGAGCCTCACCGCCGTTTCGG
>JAEUMW010000366.1 GCA_016791345.1 Betaproteobacteria bacterium
CTGGGACCTCGTGGTCGACGGACTGTTCGGCATCGGACTCGAGCGCGACCTCGGCGGTGCCTACCTGGAAGCCGCGCGCATGGTGAACGCACAGTCGGCGCCGGTGCTCGCGGTCGACATCCCGAGCGGGCTTGCGTCCGATACCGGCCGCATCCTCGGCACTGCGGTGCGGGCTGCTCACACCGTCACCTTCATCGGTCTCAAGCCGGGCCTGCTCACGCGCGACGGCCCCGATTGCTGCGGCACCGTGCACGTGCGCAGCCTCGATCTCGACACGGTTGCCATGCGGCCGCCGTGCGCGTGGCTGGTGAACGAGACGATCCTGCCGTCGATGCTGCCGCCGCGGCTGCGCAACAGTCACAAGGGCAGCTTCGGCGAAGTCGGCATCATCGGCGGCGCCGAGGGCATGGTGGGTGCAGCGCTGCTCGCCGGCCGCGCGGCGCTGCGCATCGGCGCCGGCCGCGTCTACTGCGGACTGCTGGCAGCCGATCGGCCGCGCGTCGATTTCGTGCAACCCGAGCTCATGCTGCGCGACGCGCCCTTCCCGCTCGAACCCGGCCACGCGAGCGTCCTCGTCTGCGGGCCCGGGCTTAGCACCTCACCGAGTGCAGGGGACCTCGTGCGGCGCGCGCTGGACTCCGCCCTGCCGCTCTTGCTCGATGCCGACGCGCTGAATCTCATCGCGCACGACACCACGCTGCAGGGCGCGCTTGCCGCACGCAGCTCCCCCGCCGTGCTCACGCCGCATCCGGCGGAAGCCGCGCGACTGCTCGGAAAACACACGGACGAGATCCAGGCAGACCGCGTCGCGGCGGCCAACACGCTGGCCACCCGCTTTCAGTCGGCGGCGGTGCTCAAGGGCGCCGGCTCCGTCTGCGCCTTCGCCGACGGCACGTGGTACATCAATCCGAGCGGCAATCCGGGCATGGCCACGGCCGGCATGGGGGACGTTCTCTCGGGCTTGATCGGCGGTCTGCTCGCGCAGGGTGCCGACGCGCGTTCGGCCGTGCTGGGCGGCGTCTACCTGCACGGAGCGGCCGCCGATGCCTGCGTGTCGCAAGGCACCGGCCCGGCCGGCCTCACCGCCTCGGAGGTGACGGAGGCGGCGCGTGCACTTTTCAATCGTGCGCGGGGCGCGACCTCAGGTGGTATCGAAGGTAACGGACGACTTGACGTGAAATAGCGAGAGCTTTTCCGTCTTGAGCAGCGCCAGGAGGCGCTCGACCTGTACTTCGGTCGCGATGAACTCCACCATCATCGGCACTTCGCCGGCCAGTTCGAAAAAACCCTCGTCCTTGAGATCGCCGTGACGGCCATAGCCCGCCACCGCGCGAAAGGCGGAGCCACCGCGGATGCCGAGGCCGCGCGCCTGCTCCAGGATCCATTCGTACAGCAGTTCACCGCGGTGTTTCTCCCGCTCGGTGACGTAGACGCGAAAGCAAGCTCCCCTCATGCAGTTCCTCTATGCCTGAATCCATCGGACCATCCAGATGCCGGCCACGGTCGCTGCCAGTGAGCCCAGCAGATGCACGCTGATGTGAGCGAGCGCCCAGCCGTATTGCCCGCGCGCGAGCAGCGTGACCGCTTCCGCAGAGAA
>JAEUMW010000367.1 GCA_016791345.1 Betaproteobacteria bacterium
ATGAACATGCCCGCGAAGATGGGGTTGCCCCAAGGCGCCTTGCGCAGCCACTCGAACAGTCCCTTGGTGAAGCCCTTCTTGCGCTGTGCCACCTCGATCGCGCCCGGCACCGTGAGCCCGTGCACCATCGATGCCAGCACCGCGAGGTACATGGCGTAGCTCGTGTTGAAGATCTTCCAGTTCGACGTGAGCCCGGGATCGACGAGCAGATGGTGCGCGCTCGCAAGTTGCAGGAAGAGGATGTAGAGGAAGAATGCGCCGCGGCTCACCTTCTCGGAGAGCGGCTTGGCGCCGAACACGATCGCCGCGATCGCGTACCACACCGACACATGGGCCGAGACGTTGATCTGCTGCGACGAGTGGCCGAACGCCCACCACACGGTCCGGTACATGAGCGAATCGACGTGGTTGATGAGGCCGAGCGACCAGAGGAAGGTCGGGATCAGGATGATGGCGCCGGAGGCGATGGTGAACACCGCGATGATCGCCGCCGTAATCGCGCCGAACGTCACCAGCGGCACCGAGCCGACGTAGGTCTTCTCGTTGCGTGCCACCACCAGCGTGCCGAAGAACACGAAGCACGCGATGAGCGCGCCGACCGCGAACACGATAAGGCCCAGGTAGAACAGCGGATGTGCCCCCATTGGCGTGTAGGAGGTAAACATCACGCTCGAGTCACCGCGGAACACCGCGTAGTTGTTGACGAGCGCACCGATCACCATCAACGCGAACGCGGCCCAGGCGATGCGCGGCGTGGCGAGCCGGCAGCCGAGCAGCGTCGACGAGGCGAAGTAGAGCACCGCGATCTCGAAGAAAATGATCCAGAACACGAGCATGTTGAGCCCGTGCGCGGTGAGGAACAGGTAGAACCACTCCGGGTTGAGCAGGTGGACCGCCTGCCAGCGCGTGAGTGTCACGCCGATGGCGAGGATGCCGCCGAAGAGCAGGGCGACCACCGCAGCGACCGCGTTCGCCTTCATCAGCGCCTCGGCCGGCTCGTGAAACCTGAGCCCCGACGTCGGGCAGACCCGGAACATTCGATTGACCGCCATGATCTTCTCCCCGCCTTACGGTACGACGTAGATCTTGCTCGCCATATTGTGATGGTTGATGCCGCAGTACTCGTTGCAGACGATCCCGAACGTGCCTGCGCTCGTAGGCGTAAGCGTCACCACGTGGTCGTAGCCCGGATGCACCTCGATGTTGACGTTCTCGGGCTGCAGCGAGAAGCCGTGCAGCCAGTCCATCGACATGAGGTGCAGGCGGTAGGTCTTGCCCTGCTCGAGCTCGATCAGGGGCCACCATTGCCAGAGCCGCGCGATCAGGTACACGTCGCCGCCCGCGGGCGGGCGCACCACCGGGATCTTCTGGTCGGTCTCGGTGCGCACCGTGTACTTGTCGACCATCTCCTGGGTGCGCTTCTGGTACGCGTCGGGGGTGGTGCGGAAGGCCTCGTTGGCAAGGTTCTGCTTACCGAAGATGTGCCAGTACGGCATCATGAAAAACATGATGAGGCACCAGACGAGCGCGATCGCGATCCAGGTGCCTTCGACACGGTCCAGCGGCTGCTTCCACCAGTAGCGACTGGTGGGCGGTTGTATGGCGCTCATCCTCGCTTCTCCCTGAAATCAGTCGATGCGCTATTTCATGACCGGAACGCTGAGGATCTCCATTACCCCCCAGACGACGTAGAGCACAGTGGGAATCGTCACCCCGAGAAAAAGCAGCAGGAAGGGGTTGTCGAGGATCTGCTGCATGGTGGGAACCGGTTCCTCGAGCACTTCGTCCTCGGGACGCACGGTCGCGGACTTGACGACGTCGGCCATCTCTCTCCTCCCGTTTTTTTTCACCGATGCGCCGCACGGCGCAGCGCCACGGCGCCTTACAGGGGGCGTTTATACGCCGCGGGCGGGCGCGGCGGACTTGATGCGCATCAAGCTTTTTGGATGGCGCGCTGCGGGGTGCGGTCGACCGCGCGACCTTATCGGATAGAATGCCGCCGGAGAGCGGTCACCGCGTCAAGCCACAATCGGGATGCGTTGCATGAGCGTGATGGAGCAGTCGGGCTGGGCATCCTTTCCCCGCGCCGCTGGAGTGGCGGATGCGACAAGCCGGAAACAAGTCGCCGCGTGGCTCTTCGCGTGCTGCGGGCTCGTCTTCGCGATGGTGGTGCTCGGCGGCGTCACGCGCCTCACGCACTCGGGGTTGTCGATCACCGAATGGCAGCCGATTGTGGGCACGCTGCCGCCGTTGGCGGAGGCCGCCTGGCAGGAGGCATTCGCGAAGTACCAGCAGACGCCGGAGTTCCAGCAGGTGAACCGGCACATGACGCTCGCGGAGTTCAAGCCGATCTTCTGGATGGAATGGGCGCATCGTCTGCTCGGCCGACTCATCGGAGTTGCGTTCTTCGTTCCGTTTCTCTATTTCCTGTTGCGCCGGAAGCTCGATTGGACACTCGGCTGGCAGCTCGCGGGCATCTTTGTGCTCGGCGCACTGCAGGGGGCGATGGGGTGGTACATGGTGAAAAGCGGGCTGGTCGAAGATCCGCGCGTGAGCCAGTTTCGACTGACCGCTCACTTGGGAATTGCCTTCCTGATCTACGGGCTCATGTTCTGGGTGGGGCTCGGGTTCGTGCGCCCGCGCGCTGCAATTCATGACGCCCGTCTCGCGCGCTTGCGCCGCTTCTCGAGCGCGCTGGTCGCACTGATCTTCCTGATGGTTTTGACCGGCGGCTTCGTCGCGGGCATCCGTGCGGGTTTCGCCTACAACACGTTTCCCCTCATGAACGGGCACGTGGTGCCACCCGAGGTCCTCCTGCTGGAGCCGTGGTGGCTCAACTTCTTTAGCAACATGGCGACGGTACAATTCGCTCACCGCCTGCTCGCGTGGGTGCTCGCGTTCCTTGTGCCATGGTTCTGGCTGAAGAGCGGCCAAGCTTCTCTGTCCGTCGCGGCGCGACTCGCCAGTCACGCGTTGCTCGCTGCGCTGGCGCTGCAGGTCACGCTCGGTATCGCGACGCTGCTCCTGGTCGTGCCGATCGGTCTCGCGGCCGCGCATCAGGCCGGTTCCATGGTGCTGTTCTCGGCGGCGCTCTGGGTGGCGCACGAGCTGCGGCGCGCCTGACGCAATGACGGGTCCAGCGGAGCCAGGGGTGCTGGTGCGCCGCATCGCGACCCTCGCCTCACTCGGCACCTTCGTCATCGTGGTTGCGAGCGCCTACCTCAGGCTCTCGGCGCCGCATCAGGACTGTCCGGAGTGGCCCGCCTGCTACGGCACGGTGATGCAGGCCGCCGACGGCACCGAGCCGAGCGCGGCGCGGCGGCTTGCCCGCCTCGTACACCGGATTGCCGCCACGGCGGTCGCTGCGGCCATCCTCGCGCTTGCCTTCCTCTGTTTCGCGCAGCGCCCGCGATCGCAGGCCGATCGCGCGCTCGCCGTTGCGCTCGTAGCGCTTACCGTCTTTCTCGCCGTGCTCGGACGATGGACCCCGACCGGTACCCTGCTGCCGGCGGTGACGCTCGGCAATCTGGCCGGCGGCTTCGGACTCCTGGCGCTGCTCTGGTGGCTGCGGCTTCGCCATTGCGCATACCGACACGACTCGCCGGCGCGCGCGCCGTACCGCCTCGCGGCCCTGGCCGTGTTGCTGGTGGCGGCGACCGTGCTGCAGGGCGCCCTCGTCAGCGGCAACTACGCGGCGCTTTCCTGCACGACGCTGCCGGACTGCAACGGCCGCTGGTGGCCCGCCTCGACGCTGGCGGCTTTCGACGTGTTTCACCCGCTCGCCATGGACGACGCGCACCGGGTCCAGCTCGCTGCCTACGCGCCGTTCCTGCACATGCTGCATCGCTATCTCGCCGCGGCCTCGGCGCTCGCCGTCGCGGTGCTCGGAGGGTGGCTGCTCGCCTGCCGGCCGCACGGGCGTCTGCTTGGCGCCGGCGTGCTCGTCCTGCTGGCGCTGCAGCTCGGACTCGGCATTGCGGCCATCGCCCTCTCGCTGCCGCTGCCGGCGGTCGTCCTGCACAACGGCATCGGTGCGTTGCTGCTGATCGCCTTGGTGAGCGCGGCATACCGTCTCGCGGGCGACGAAGCGGCGAGGAGGCGCAGGTGAATCTGGCGGCCTTGATCCGCGATCTGGGACGGGGACAGCATGGCTCGCGCAATCTTTCGGAAGACGCTGCTGCCGATCTCTACGGCACCATGCTCGACGGGCACGTGCCGGAGATGGAGCTGGGCGCCATCCACATCGCGCTGCGGATGAAGGGCGAAGGTCCCGAAGAGATGCGCGGGTTCTACCGCGCTCTCGACGCGCGTCTGCCGCGGTTGGAGCTGGATGCGGCGCGGGGTCGACCTGTGCTGCTGGCGAGCTACAACGGCGCACGGCATCAGGCCAATCTCACGCCGCTCTTCGCGTTGCTGCTGTCCCGGCTGGGTATGCCGGCGCTCGTCCACGGCGCGCCCGATGCGCATGGCCGCATCACCACGCAGACCGTGCTGCAGGCGATGGACATTCCGTCATGCGGCGACCTTGCCGAAGTGCGCGCGAGGCTCAAATACGGCGAGATCGCCTACGTGCCGATCGATGTCATGGTTCCCGGACTCGGCGCGCTGCTCGCGACGCGCAAGCGTCTCGGCCTGCGTTCGAGTTCGCACAGCCTCGCCAAGATGATCGACCCGTTCGGCGGGCGTGCCCTGCGGGTGGTCTCGGTCTCGCACCCCGACTATGTCGAGCGCATGAGGCGCTTTCTGCGCGACACGGCAGCCCGTGCCCTGCTGTTGCGCGGGACCGAAGGCGAGCCATTTGCCAACCCGAAGCGTCGCCCGCGCATCGAGTTCTTCCACGATGGTGAATTGGAGGTGCTCCAGGAGACCGAGACGGGAAGTCTCACCGCGCTGCCCGAACTGCCTTCCGCCATCGATGCTGCCACGACTGCCGAATGGACGCGACGGGTCCTCGCAGGAGATGTGCCGGTGCCGGCCTCTCTCGTCGATGAACTCGCCTGTTGCATCTACGGCACCGGCCGTGCGGATTCCCTCGCCGCCGCCCGCGACCAGGTGCTACGG
>JAEUMW010000368.1 GCA_016791345.1 Betaproteobacteria bacterium
CTCGAGCGCCGTTACGCGCGCCGCGTCGCCGCGCAGCGTGGCGTTGGCCGACTGCACGGCCCGCCGCGACACGTTGCGATCGTCCTCGTACAGCGCCTCCAGCCGGTCGCGCTCCTGCCCGCTGAAGCGCACGGCAGCGCGCACCGCATCGGCTTCGGCACGCACAGTGAGCAGGCGCGCACGCAGTTCCACCAGCGGCGCCGGGTTGATGACGACGCCGAGCGCCTCGACCACCGGCGCATACGTCGCCGAAGCGAGGGTGGCCGTGCGGATGCCGGCCGCTTCCTGCGCCTCGGCCGAGATCTTCAATCGGAGTTCGCCGACACGCGACGCGGCTTCGTCCGGCCCTTCCTCTGCTGGAGCGAATTCGTCGCGCGCCGTGTAGACGAGCGCCGCCGCCAGCAGCACGATGGTCGCACCGAGCACCCAGGGCAGGAGTGCGCGGCGTGTCGTCATCGCGCGTCGACGGCCAGTCGCGGCATGACGGGGTCGGCCACAGGCGCCGGCGTGCCGTCGAGCGGCGCCTGCACGGCGTCCTCCAGCGCGGCCCGCGCCTGCAGCCCGCGCACGCGGCTCGCCAGCGCCGCCCGCTCGACCGCGATCGACTCCAGCCGCACCCGCGTCCATTCCAGCCGATCGGCATCGCCGGCATCGAAGCGGCGTTCGGTGCGCGCCGCACGGTCGAGCGCGTCGCGCCGCACCGCCGCCGCGGCGTCGGCTTCGGCCAGCGCCGCCGTGTAGCCGACCTGCCGCGCCTCCACCGTGGCGATCGTGCGCGCCTGCAGCGCCAGGAAGCGGTCGGCTTCGAGATCGCGGCGCGCCTCCGCCTCCAGGATCGGCCCCTCGTTGCGGTTCGCGAGCGGCAGGAACAGGATCGAGCCGAGCGCCCAGATGCGGTCACCCTGGTCCCAGAGGTAGCCCGGACGCAGGATGACGTCCGGGTACTGCCGGGCGACTTCGAGACGCAGCGCGGCCTCGGCCACCGCGTAGTCGGCAAGACCGCGGCGGATGTCGAGACGGTTCTGCAGCGCCAGGCTGCGCAAATCCAACCCGCTCTCCAGCGCCGGCGCGGCCGTGAAATCGGCAAACGTCAGCGTCAACCGGCTCACACTCTGCGTCGGCACGCCGAGCGCCTGCGCCAGCGCCGCCCGCGTTTCCAGATCGCGCGCCTCGCTGCGTGCTGCGATGAGCTGCGACTCTGCGAGCCGGGTGCGCGCCCCCGCGACCTCGGCGGCCGAGGCGAAACCGCGCTCGAGCCGCCGCTCCAGCATGGCAAGCTCTTCGCGGCGCAGCGCGACTTCCCCGTGCGCGAGCCGGACTTCTTCTGCCGCCGCATGGGCGTCGATGTAGCGCGCCTGCACGCGGGTGCGCGCAAGCCACGCCGCTGCCGCCAGATCGAGCAGGGCACCGTCGGACAGCGCCTGCGCCTGCGCGAGCCGCGCCTCGCGCTTGCCGCCGGTGACGATCGGCAGGTCGAGGACCAGGCTGACGGTCCACGGCGAGGTCTTTTCCTCCGTGGTCTGGCTGTGGTGCTGACCGCCGAACTGCACGGCGGGATTCGGCCGCTGCGCCGCCGTCACCTCCCCCGCCCGCGCCACCGCCACCTGCGAGCGCGCGATGTCGAGCTCCGGCGCGTGGTACAGCGCAACCCAGGTGAGCTCCGTCAGCGTCCAGTCCGTCCGCGGCCAGGGATCGACCGCAACGCCGCGCTGTTGCAGGTAATCACGCAGCGCTGGCGATTCCAGCGAGCGGGCGTTCAACTCGGCCGCGGTGCGCGCCGGATCGAGAGGCTTCGGCTCGTAGGTGCGGAAGCCGCAGCCCGCCACCGCGAACAGACATCCGAGCAGGAGACAGGCAGGGAGGGGAAACCTCGCGGCGGACATGGTGCACGCATCTTAGCGGCGATCGTCCGGCGACGGGAAGCGCGTGCACCGCCGCAGTGCAAAAACGGGGTCGCCGCGCCGCGGACCGGCACGCCAGAAAGCAGGGCGGCGCCACCTTCGGCTATATTTCCGGATTCTTCATGCATCGCCCGCCGCTTCGTCCCGTGTCAAACGTGCTCGCGACCGCACCGTCCCGTCTCCGCCACTGTCATCGGGCGCTGCTCGCGCTCGCGATGCTCGTCCCGTCGATCCTCATCGCTGCCGGCCCCGCCCCGCTGGAAATGCGTGAGGTCGCCCCCGGCGTGTTCCTGCATCCTGGCGCGCAGCAGGATGTGACGCCGCAGAACCTCGGCGGCATCGCCAATGTCGGATTCGTCGTCGGGGAGCGGTGCGTCGCGGTGATCGACAGCGGCGGCACGAAGCAGCTGGGTGATGCACTGCAGCAGGCGGTGCGGACCAGGACCGACAAGCCGGTCTGCTACGTCATCAACAGCCACGTCCATCCGGATCACATCTTCGGCAACGCCGCCTTCTCCGCGGACCACCCGACCTACGTCGGTCACCACAAGCTGCCGGCGGCGATGGCCACGCGCGGCCCGGTCTACCTGAATGCGCTGGAACGCAATCTCGGGGCAGTCGCGGCGGGCAGCACGGTGATCCCGCCGACCCTGCTCGTCCGCGACCGCCTGGACCTCGACCTGGGCGGCCGGACACTGCAATTGCGGGCATGGCCGACCGCGCATACCGACAACGACCTCACCGTCTACGACCCGAAAACGGGCACGCTGTGGACGGGGGATCTCCTGTTCGTCGGCCACGTTCCGGTAGTCGACGGCAGCGTCCGCGGCTGGCTCAAGGTGATGGCGGATGTACAGGCACTGCCGGTGGAACGGGTGGTCGCCGGCCACGGTCTGATCGAGAACGGCTGGCGCGACGCGTTCAAGCGTCAGGAGGCCTATCTGCGCCTGATCCTCGACGAGACGTGCGCTGCGCTGAAGAAGAGGCAGACGATCCAGCAGGCCGTCGCCACGGTTGGGGAATCGGAGCGGGAGAAATGGCTGCTGTTCGATCTCTTCAACAAGCGCAACGTGACGGCCGTGTACTCCGAAGTGGAGTGGGAAGACTAGAGTGCGAAACGAGAAGAACCAAAGCGAGGAGCACCCATGATGCAGCGACTGTTCGCCCTGCTCGTGCTGGCAGGACTGCCCGCGATGCCTTTGCTGGCCGCCGAGCCGGCACAGAAAGCCGGAAACTGGGAACTGGTGCGGGCTGGTCTCTTCGGCGACCGCGCCATCAGCGAGAACGATGGCAAGGTGCTCGTGCTGGAAGCGCCCGACCGGGCGGAGGACGCCGCCGTGGTCCCGCTGTCGATCAAGACCCGTGTGACGCAGCAGCCGGAGCGCTATATCAAGAAAGTGTATCTCGTCATCGACAGGAATCCGTCACCGGTCGGCGCGGTCTTCACCTTCACGCCGGACAGCGGTCGCGCCGACATCGACACACGGGTGCGCATCGAGGAATACACCACCGTGCGCGCGATCGCCGAGATGAACGACGGTTCGCTGCACATGGCGTCCAAGTACGTGAAGGCGGCGGGCGGTTGTTCGGCCCCTGCCGGCAAGGACCTGGAAGCATCCATGGCGCGCATGGGCAAGATGAAATTCAGGCTGGACACCGGTCTCAAGCCGGACGAGCCCTCGGTCGCGCAGCTCATGGTCAGCCATCCGAACGTCTCCGGCCTCGCCATGGACCAGGTCACGCGGCTCTACGCGCCGCCGCAGTTCGTGCGCAGGATCGACGTCACCTATGCCGGCAAGCCGCTCATGTCGGCGGAGGTGGACTTCACGATCAGCGAGGATCCCAACTTCCGCTTCTATTTCGTGCCCAGGGCGGGCGGCGAACTGAAGGCCGATGTGGTCGATTCCAAGGATCTGCACTTCACGAGCTCGGTCCAGGTTACGCCCGGCGCGCTGCCGGGCTCGTGAGTCCGGCTACTCGACGAAGCACGCCTTGTTGGCATCGGCCTCGGCCGCCTTCCACTTCTTGATGAGTGCGCGCATCTGGTCGGAATCGCGGAAGACCCCCATCCTCTCGCCACCCATGTTCGAGTAACGGGCGACGCTGGAGGCTTCGACGTAGGAGTCGTAGGGCATCTTCTTGGCGATGGCATCGATCGCGCACGAACACTTGTAGATGTATTCGTACTTGCCCTCGTGATTCTTCATGCACTCGAGCACGTACTGCACGCGGTCGACCGTGGGGTAATCGTCGGCGAGTACGGCACCCGGGACGAGCAAGAGCGTTGCAGCCAACGTGCGGCGGATCATTGTGAGCTCCCGAAAGTGTGATGTGGAATGACGGAGGTCTGCCTGCTGGTCAAGTGACTTGTCGTTTCTGGTAACATCCGCACTCGACCACAACGAAGGCGGCAGACTGCCTCCTGTGACAGACCTCCGGCCCCATGCGTTCCCCGGGTCAGACCTGCCAGGACAGCTCCGGATCTCCCCGCAGATTCGGTACTGACCGCCCCGAGGGGAGCGCCAAAGCTGGAGGGGGCTCCCATGTCGGACGTTGTGACCAATCACGCTCGGCACGTCTATTCAGTCATTCAAGCGAGTTCGTCGGCGGACACCAGCGGTGTTGCCGGCCGCGTCGCGCTTTCCTGGAAACGCTGCGTCAACGACTACGGGCTCGATCCGGCCGAGCCGCGCGAGCCGGGATACGTCAGCGCAGCCGAACTCGCGGATCGCCAGGCCCGTCTCGCGGACCTGCTGGTGCTGGCCCGTCCCGAGATGGCGAGCCTGTCGCAGCAGATCGCCTGCTCCGGTTACGCCATCGTGCTCACCGACAGCGACGGCGTGGTGTTGAGCTGCTTCGCCGAACCGGGGCTGGACAGCCTCGCAGCGAACAGCGGCCTGACGCCGGGCGCCATCTGGACGGAGCGCACGCAGGGCACGAATGCACTGGGCACCTGTCTCGCCGAGCGGCAACCCGTCGTCATCCATCACGCCGAGCACTTCCTCAGCCGCAACATCGGGCTCACCTGCTCTGCCGCGCCGATCTTCGATCACAACGGCGCGCTGATCGCGGTGCTGGATGCTTCCGGCGAGCCGCAGGTGACGCGCCAGCACACGCTCGTGCTCGTGAGCATGGCGGCGCAGCGCATCGAGAACCGTCTGTTCCTGCACCGCTTCGGCAGCGAGTTCATCCTGCGCTTTCACGGACGTCCCGACTTCGTGGACTCGCCGGGCGAAGGCATGATCGCGTTCTCGGCCGCAGGCAGCGTCCTCGCAGCCAACCGCTCCGCCTGCCTGCAACTCGGCTATACCTCGCCGTCCGAAGTCATCGGGCGCGACATCGGCGAACTCTTCATCGAAAGCGCTCAGGTGCTGGTGGATCTGTCCTCACGCAACGGCTTCCATCCGACGCCCATCGTCGAAGCACGGCGTGGCGGGCGCTTCTTCGGCACCGTGCGGCCGCCTGCCGGAGCGCGTGCAATCACGGTGCCGCGTCCACCGCAGCGCCCCGCGCGGCGTACCCCTCCAGCCGAGACGGCGGCCGCGCCGCTCGACGCGCTGGACACGGGAGATCCCGCCATGATGCTCGGCATCCGGCGCGCCAAGCGCGTGCTGGACAAGGACATCCCGGTGCTGCTGTGCGGCGAGACGGGCAGCGGCAAGGAAGTGTTCGCCAAGGCGATGCACCAGTCCAGCGAACGCGCCGGCAAGCCGTTCGTGGCGCTCAACTGCGCCTCCATCCCGGAGACGCTGATCGAATCCGAACTCTTCGGTTACAAGGCCGGCGCCTTCACCGGCGCGGCGCGCGATGGCCGTCGGGGAAAGATCTTTCTTGCCAACGGCGGCACGCTCTTCCTCGACGAGATCGGTGACATGCCAGTGCAGTTGCAGGCGCGCCTGCTGCGCGCGCTGGAAGAGCGCGAGGTGCTGCCGCTGGGCGGTGAGGAACCGATCAAGGTCGACATCAGGCTCATCAGCGCGACCCATTGCAACCTTGCCGAGAAGATCAAGACCGGCGAGTTCCGGCCTGACCTCTATTACCGACTGCACGGCCTCGTCGTCACGCTGCCCCCGCTGCGTGAACGCGGCGATCGCCGCGAGCTGATCCGGCGCATTCTCGCGGAGGAAGCGGAAGACACTCCGGTCGAGATCGAAGAGGCCGCCATGGACCGCCTCGACAGCTACGGCTGGCCGGGGAATCTGCGCGAACTGCGCAACGTGCTGCGCACCGTGCTCGCGCTGCGCGAAGGCCGGGTGATCACGGAGTTCGACCTGCCCGAGGCAGTGCGCACGGGCAGCAGCCCGTTGCTGCCGGCACCTGCCCCTAACGTTGCTGCAACCGCCCCCGCCTCCGACCTGTCACCGCTCGAGAATGCCGAGCGCGAGGCCCTTGTGCGCGAACTGGATCGTCATCACTGGAACATCACCAACGTTGCGCGGCGCCTCAAGATCAGTCGCAACACGCTGTACCGCAAGATGCAGCGGCTCGCCATCCGCGATCCCAACAAGAAGGAGAAGGTTCTGCACTAGCAATCGGGCGAGCCTGCAACCGGCGGCGCGCCTCACACGCCGCCAGGCTCGAACTGCGCGAACCACTGGCCTGCACCGGCGGGCTGCTGCGCATCGTAATAGAGCGTCCGCAGCCTGAGGTGCCCGGCGGGACCGAGCAGTGCACCCGAGGTCAGGGTGGCGAAGCGCTCGCCGCCGAGGATCTGATGCGTGATCGTCAGGAAAAGGCGGCCGAGTTGATGCTGTCTCAGCATCGTGTCGAGCATGCGCGGCCCGGCCACCAGATAGGCGCTGCGATACCCGAGCTGCGCGAGCATCGATGCGACCGGCTGCGCTTCCACGTGCGCGCCGGTGCCGGCCACGACGACGTCGAACCCTTGGCTTTCGAAGTGGCGCACACGTTCCAGCGGTGCGCCCGCGACGGTCATGATGGTCAGCCGCTGTCCGTGATCGCGCACCGATCGCGGCACCTCGAAGTCGAGGGTGGCGCTCGCGACGACGATACCCGGCTGGCCGTGAAACCCGTGCGCGGCGCGCCATCGCGTGAGGTCGGCGGCATCCGCCCCGATCCCCACCTGCAGGATGTCATCGAGGCTTCCCGATGCGACCGCCCGCAGATAACCGCCGTGCGTGACGAAGCAGTCGGCTTGGGCCATGAGTTCCTGCAGCAGGCGGAAATCATGACGGCTGACGATCGCCTCCGGGAGCGCAAGCTTGCCACTTTGGGTGTCGGCGACGGCGATGCGCCCGTCCAGACTCGCGACGAAGCTGCCGTAGATCACGGGCGCACCGGGTCGCCCCAGCCCCGGGAGATCGAGATCGAGCCAGGCCCCCGCAAGCTCCCGGCTACGGCCAGGTTGCGGATAGAGCTCGATGAGGGGCGCGTTCATTGCCGAGTGCGGGCGGTTTCGATGCGTTTGAGCGACGGCCCCGAGGCCGCGTCGCCGCCAGTAGAATAGCCTGATGTCCGATCACATACTGTTCCTCACGGGAAAGCTCGCCGAGAAAAGCTTGCACAGGGTGCTCGAAGCGATGCGGCCCGCCGGGTTCACCTATGACGTGCGGCAGATCGGCATTAGCGTTGCCGGTCTCATGACGACCGATTTGGTCCGCCGACGGGTGACGGACATCGGGCAGGCCACGCGACTCATGGTGCCGGGCCGCTGCCGGGGCGATCTCGACGGGCTGTCGACGCACTTCGGCGTGCCGGTCGTGCGCGGTCCGACCGAGCTCAAGGATATACCGCAGTTCTTCGGCCGTGCCGGTCGACCGGTGGATCTGTCGCGTTACGACGTGCTCATCTTCGCCGAGATCGTAGATGCCACGGCGCTCGATGTTCCCGCGATCCTGGCGCGCGCGCGACGCTACCGCGACGACGGGGCGGACGTCATCGACCTGGGCTGCCTGCCCGACACGCCGTTTCCGCACCTCGAAGAAGCGATCCAGGAACTCCGGCGCGAGGGCTTCCAGGTCAGCGTCGATTCGCTCGACGCGGCGGACCTGCGTCGCGGCGGCAAGGCCGGGGCGGAGTATCTGCTCTCCCTCAAGGAAGACACGCTTTGGATCGCCGAGGAGGTGCCCTCCGTCCCCGTGCTGATCCCGGCGCAGCCCGGCCATCTCGACTCGCTCGCACGCGCGATCGAGCGCATGAGAGCGATGGGTCGCGCGTTCTTCGCCGACCCCGTACTCGATCCGATTCATTTCGGTTTCACCGAATCGATCCTGCGCTACGCTGAACTGCGCCGACGCTTCCCGGACGTGCCCATCATGATGGGCATCGGCAATCTCACCGAACTGACCGAGGCCGACACAACGGGCGTCAACGCCCTGCTGTTCGGCATCGCTTCCGAGCT
>JAEUMW010000369.1 GCA_016791345.1 Betaproteobacteria bacterium
TGCCGCAGCAGCGAGCCCAGAGTCTCGGCGACGAGGGGAGCCTCGTCGCGGGCCGGCACGATGGCAACCACCGCCGGCCACTCCTCGGACGCGGCCGGCGCCGCCGCGGGAGCGTCGTCGCGCTCGCGCGCACGCCAGAAGCCGCCGCGGGCGAAGAGCAGGCACGACCAGATGACGCAGGCCGCCAAGGCCGCGAACAAGGCGATGATGGGGCTTCCCCGGTCCGCGCTGTCGAATCAGTGGTTCGGCGGCACGAGATCACCGCCGCGCTGCCACCGCCCGTGACGCGTCCGTCCGGTCATGCGCTACGCAGCCGCGCACGCATTGCGCGCGTCCGTCCGCCGCTCGAACACGTCCAGCACGCTGCCGTCCAGACCGGTCGGCACCGGCAGACCTGCCGCCTGCAGCAGCGTGGGCGCCACATCGACCAGCCGGCAGTCGGGCAGGCGCGCGCCGCGCCTGATGCCGTCGCCATGCAGTACCAGGATGCCGCGCTCGTCGTGCATCGCCGAACGCGCCCGCCCGAGGCGTCTGCCGATGTGCGTGAAAGGAACGCGACGCTGGCCGAAGCAGACGCTGAGCGACTCGATGTCCCCCGTTCGATAACGGGCCACCGCCGCATCCAGATTGAACTTGACGACCACCTCGTCAGCGCCGTGCTCGTGCACCTGAAACAGGGGCAGGCCGGTTTCCGCGACGATGATCCCGCGCACGCGCTCCGCGGTCTGCGGCGGCAGCGCGCGATCGGCCCGCGCGCGCAGGGCCACCCAACGGGCCACCGGGCAGGGGACGACGTCCGCTTCGAGGCCGACGAGTTCCACCAGACGGGCGCCGCGGATGAGATAACGCCAGCCGCCGAGCTCGGCCGAAACCGGTTCCGCCGCCATGCCGTGCTCGGAGGCGACCGCCAC
This sequence comes from Betaproteobacteria bacterium, assembly GCA_016791345.1. NCBI lineage: Bacteria > Pseudomonadati > Pseudomonadota > Betaproteobacteria > Betaproteobacteria bacterium. The sequence goes on from JAEUMW010000369.1 coordinate 912, forward strand.
CACCGCGTGCGGCGGGAGCTCTGTGAGCAGGCGACCGAGGATGCGGTCGGTGTGCACGTACGCTTCCGCGACGGCGTCACCGAAGCGCGCCACGAGCTGCGGATCGGTCGCGGGGAAGCGCTGCGGCTCGAAATAGCGCCAATAGCGATGGCACACGAAATCGACGAGAAACGTGTGGAAGCTGCGGAAGCCCGGACGATAACGGGTGCAGAGATGGGTGAAGATGTCGGCGGAGAGCTCGATCTTGGCGTGCCGAAGCAGCAGTGCGCGCTGCTCCGCATCCCGCGTCGCCGCCGCCTGCAGCACCGTGCGCGCGAGCAAGCCCATGGTCGGTGCCCGCACGCCGAAGCGCGCGAGGGTGCGCGCTAGACGCAACGGCCGTGCGGGTGAGAAGCGTCGCCCGTGCTCGCGCTCGGTGTCCTGCTGCTCCCGGTCCAGCGCCTTGATGGCGGCAAGTTCCGGCGGCCACGTCTGCGCGTCGCGTGCCCAGTGCGAAGGGACGATGAACCCGTCGGTCTCGCCGGGTGGCCAGTCGAGCGGCCACCCGTAGACGCCGACGCGTTCGCCTTGGCGCTCGAACATCCGCCAGAGACTCGGTTCGCGCAGATCATCGGCCGTGTGGTAGTAGCGCGTGATGCCGTGGCGTTGCGGACTGCAGCCGGTCGCCATCGTCGCCCACGCGACCTGCGGCCGGTAATGCTCGTCGCCGCGGACGCGCACGGAAAGCAGCGTGGCACGGCATCCCTCCGCCTGCAGCCGCTGCAGGTTCGGCAGACGTCCCTGCGCCAGCAGGTCATCGATGATCTCCCATGTCGCGCCGGAGACACCAAAGACGAACACGGGCCGCTGCATCAGGCTCTCCGCTCTGCCGGTCGCGAGTTCATCGGATCAGGACGCATTGCAGCCGACGCCCTCGTAGGCGCGCAGGAGTTCCCGCTCACAGTAGGTCCAGGCGAGCTCGCTCTCGATCTTGTGGCGTCCGATCTCTCCCAGACGCTGTCGCAAGGCCGGGTCGTCCGCGAGCCGCAGGATATGCTGCGCCAACCCGTCGATGTCGCCTTCCAGTGCATAGAGCGCCGCCTCGCCGCAGATGGTCCGCGTCTCGTTCAACTCGAACGCCACGATCGGCTTGCCCAGCGCCATGTACTCGAGCGATTTCACCATGACACACGAATCGGTGAACTCGTTCTTGGGGTCGGGTATCACGCACAGGTCGCAGGCGGCGAGACGCTGCATGGCCTCGCGCGGTGCCAGGCGTCCGGTGAACTCGACGCTGTCGGCGAGGTGCAGGCGCGCTGCCAGGTCGCGCAGGGCCGGGTAGGCACTGCCGTCACCGACGAGCACGAAACGCACGTCGCGGCGCTGCCGGGTCCAGCGGATGCGCGCGGCCGCCTGCAGGAGATTGTCGATCCCGTCCTGCGGATTCATGTCGCCGACGTACCCGACCTCGACCAGGTCGCGCGCGTCGGCTTCCATCGCCTCGGGCAGACGCGAGAGGTCGGGTCCGTTCAGGACCAGCGTGAGGCGCTCGGCGCGCACGCCGCCGCGCGTGATTGCGCACTGGCGGCCGCTTTCGCTCGTCACCAGCACATGATCGGCAGCGCGATAGGTGAGCCGCTCCAGGAGCAATGCCATGCGGTACAGCCAGCGCCGGCGACCGTAGCGGACCTGCGAGAGCTCCGGACACAGATCGTGCTGGTCGAACACGAAGCGGCGGCCGAGCAGTCGATACAGCCCGCCGACGGGGAAGAAAATGTCGGGCGGATTGCAGATGTGAATGGCGTCGAAGCGCGTCTTTACGAACGCCGCGCAGGACAGGAGCAAGACCGCTGCAAAGCTGTAGGCGTACTCGAGCGCATGTCCCACGGCACCGCCCGGCAGTCGCGGCATGGGAAAGAAGGAAACCGAAATGCTCCCGTGCGACGCCTTCAGCGGGTCTCCGGGGTAGCGCGGACAGATCACGGTGACGCGATGGCCGGCGCGCTCCAGCGTGCGCGCGATCTTCTGCACGCGCGTGTCGTAGGTGTAGCTCATGTTCTCGACGACGATCAGCACCCGCAGCGCACGAGATGCGGTGCTGTCGGGCGCCTGAGCGCCTGGCGCACGCGCGGTGCTAGGCCTCGTATCCATATTCGTGCGCCTTGTGGCGGATGTAGGCCGTCAGTTCAGGGTCTAGTGCATGCAGATCCCGCCACGAAGGAATCGCAGGACCTTCGGTGCGCGATGCTCCCGTCAGTCGACGCTTGAGGAATGCGCTCGTGTCGAGCCGCAGCCGTTCACACAGTTCTTCGTACAGATGAAAGGCCCTGCCCCGCCGGCGCGTGTTGACGTCCGGATCCACCTGCGCGAGAACGTCGCGATCCGGGGTGAGGTGCAGCCGCGCGCAGAACTCCTCGAAGACGTCCGCGAGAGCGTCGATTCGATAGCACCACCCGGCGATCTTCTCGGCTTCGAGGTTCCAGTAATACCAGTACTTGGCCGCACGCAGCACGACGGGATCGTCCGCTGGAACCGGCGTGTGCGCGCAGATGAAATCCCACGAGCGAGGCTTGAACGTCGTGGCCGATGCGATGACCTCCCGCGGGTCCCGCACCTGATGGAAGACGTGCTCGAAATCATAATCGCGGGGTGACACGCCCCACACCACCGCGTCGGCATCGACCGCCATGGCCCACGATGCGATGCCGTCCGCACCCATGCGCTCGTGCGGCACGTCGAGGCCGAGACGGCGCAGGAGATGGGTCACGTACTTCGTGCCGCTGCGGCCGCAGCCGGTGATGAGCAGACGCTTGCGGGTGCGCATGTTCCTCTCGCTCCAGGCGGCCAGCGCTTTCGTCGAATGGGTTACTGGACGCAGATGCCGGGCGCCCGGGGGTGGGTCTTGTCTGAATTTGCCGGCATCTCAAGGGATGATACTGGGATCGGGCCCAGGAAGGCCATCGCGTTCGTCCTTCCGATTCCGCCGCTGCGCAGCCAACCCGAGATCTCGCGGCATCCGCCCTGCAGCGCCGGTATAATCGGTTTTCCTGCCTGTCCTTGCCTTATGCCCCGCTTTCCCCTTCCCTCGCGCGCGTTCTTCGCTGCCCTCTTCACAGTCTGTACAGCGCTCGTGGGATTCGGCCTGTACCTGCAGCACAGCCTCGGGCTGGAACCGTGTCCGCTGTGCGTCCTGCAGCGCATTCTTTTCATCGGGATCGGCGCCGTGGCACTGCTCGCCGCGCTGTTCGGGGCCCGGCGACCAGCCGCGCGCATCGGTGCCGGTCTCGCAGTCACGATACTCGCGCTGGCAGGCACCATCGTCGCTGCGCGGCAGTCGTGGCTGCAGCACTTCCCGCCCGCCATTCAGGAATGCGGGGCGGACTTCGACTTCCTGATCGATACCACGCCGCTCGCGCAGCTGTTGCCGGCACTTTTCAGCGGCACCGGCGACTGCTCCAAGCGCGACTGGCTCTTCCTCCACCTCTCGATTGCCGAGTGGGCGCTGTTGTTCTTCATCGCCATCGCGGCTCTCGCGCTGTGGCGGAGCCTGTCGAACGCCAGACCTTGAGTGGCCTGGCGGTTCAGTCCGCCGAGGACATCGGGAGCTTGTGCAGCCGCCGGATCTCCTCCATCGGCAGCGGATGGCAGAAGTAGAAGCCCTGCACCTCGTCACAGCGGTTGGCGCGCAGGAACGCCAGCTGCTGGGCACTTTCCACACCCTCTGCCAGCACCTTCAGATTGAGGCTGTGACCGAGCGTAATGACGGCCTTGACGATCGCGGCGTCATCGGCGTCGTGATCGATGTCGCAGACGAACGACTTGTCGATCTTGAGCCGGTCGATGGGAAAACGCTTGAGATAGTTGAGGCTGGAATAGCCGGTGCCGAAGTCGTCGATCGCGAGCTGGATGCCGAGATCCTTCAACGCCTGCAACTCGTCGATGAACTTGGACGCGTCGTGCATGGCGAGGCTCTCGGTCACCTCGAGCTCAAGATATGCGGCGTCGAGACCGGTCTCGCCGAGGATGCGCGCCACGGTCTCGGCAAGACCGGTCTGCCTGAACTGTACCGGTGACATGTTGACCGACACCACCAGCGGCGGAAATCCGTCCGCCTGCAGCGCCTTCAACTGACTGCACGCCGTGCGCAGCACCCATTCGCCGATCGGAACGATGAATCCGGTTTCCTCGGCAATGGGGACGAAGCGGTTCGGCCCGATGATGCCTTCACCGGGAAAGTCCCAGCGGATGAGCGCCTCCAGCCCGATCATGCGGCCGCTGTCGAGTGCGAGCTTGGGTTGATAGTGCAGACGGAACTCGTTGCGGTCGAGGGCGCGACGCAGATTGCCCTGCGTCTGCAGGCAGGCGGTGAACCTGGAACCCATATCGGGTGTGTAGAACTGGAAATTGTTGCGTCCCGCCTCCTTCGCCCGGAACATCGCGGCATCCGCGTTCTTGAGCAGCGTGTCGCCATCGGTGCCGTCGCGCGGATAAATGCTCACCCCGATGCTGCACGTCGTGCTGTACTCCGTGTCACGGTAGGACCACGGCCCGGACACCGCGGCCAGGATGCGGCGCATCTGCTCCGCCAGTTGTCCATGACCGGGCAGCCCCGAAATGACCAGCGCGAACTCGTCGCCGCCGTGCCGCGCCACGGTGTCGTAGTCGCGCACGACTGCGCACAGGCGCTCCGCCACGCTCTTCAATAGCGCATCGCCGGCGTTGTGTCCGAGGCTGTCGTTGATGAGCTTGAACAGGTCGAGGTCCATCATCGCCACCGCCACCGCCAGCTGATAGCGCTCCGCCTGACGCAGTGCCTGATCCAGACGGTCGCGCAGGAGCGAGCGGTTGGGCAGGCCGGTGAGCAGGTCGTGGTTCGACTGGTGCAACAGCTGCTGCTCGAAGAGCCTGCTGTCGGTGATGTCCTTCACCGTGCCCTCGACGAACAGCACTTCTCCCTGCGCATCACACACCGTGTGGGCGCTCTCGGACACCCAGAGCATGCTGCCGTCCTTGCGGTACATGCGCGACTCGAAATTGTTCACGGTGCCGCGCCCGCGTACGGCGTGGATGAATTCCTCGCGCCGCCCCGGCTCGACGTACAGCCGGTCGAGCGACACGACCGCCGCCAGAAGCTCCTGCGGCGAGTCGTAACCGAGAGTGCGCGCGAGCGCCGGGTTGACGCGCACGTACCGGCCATCCGGAGAGATCTGAAAGATGCCGTCGACGGCGTGCTCGAAGATGCTCCGATAGCGCTCCTCGGCAACACGCAGGGCCTCCTGCGCCAGCCGCCGCTCGGTGACGTCCTCGACGAACCCCTCGATCCAGGCGAGCTTGCCGCGCGCGTCGAAGACACCGGTGCCGCGGTCGGCCACCCACTTGACCACCCCGGCGCGCGTCATCACGCGGTACTCGAGAAAGAAGCGGCGGCGCGCACGCAGTGCCGCCATCACTTCCGTGCGCACGCGCGAGCGCTCCTCGACCAGCATCGGTGCGTCGCCGGTCAGTCGTGGTTTCCCGATCAGCTCTTCGGGCCGGCAACCGAACAGATTGAGCGCCCCCGCACTGGCGAACTCCGTGGTCCAGTGCTCATCCGTGCGACAGCGGTACACGACGCCGTCGAGGTGCGCCAGGAGATTGCCCAGCATCCGCAGATCGAGTTCCGCCAACGGGGCCGCCGGGCGGCGCACCCCGCCGAGCTGCCCGGCAGTGTCCTCGTTGCTTTCGAAACCCATGGCTCCTCGCTCGATGCGCGTGCCCTCCATCCAAGTACGCTGGCATAGCCCGGGCGGGCGAGGTTAAGAGATTGCACCGCTTCGCGCAAATGCGCAATCTGGGGCAGCACGGACCCACGAGCGCGGACGGCGCGGACTGACTGCCCTACGGCAGGTGGTGCCGCAGCCACGACACCGCGCCGCCGACGCTCACGAAATCCGCAGCGGAACGTGCCGGCACGCCTCGATGCCGATCGCATAGCATGCGGACGAGCGCGTTGCCCGGCCCGAGCTCGAAGAAGACGCTGGCGCCCAACTCCACGGCGACATCGGTCACGCGCGCCCATTCGATGGTCGCGGCGACCTGTCGGCTTAGCGTATCGATCGCGCAGCCCGAATCACGCACGATGCTCGCGTCGATGCCGGCAATCACCGGCACCGGCGTGCGCTGCCAGGGGAGCCCCTGCAGCACCGCGCGAAACGGATCGACCGCCGGCTGCAGCAGCGGGCTGTGGGCGGGCACGGTGATCGGGAGGTTCACTACGTGGGCGCCGCTATGCCGCCCGAGTTCGTCGGCGAGCGCGGCGAGGTTTGGCCGAACACCGGCGACGATGACGTGATCGTCACCGTTGCGGATGGCGATGTGCAGTGCGTGCGCAGCCGCGCGGGCTTCGATCTCGGCGCGCCGCACGCCGCGCACTGCCAGCATTCCGCTGCCGCGGGCGGCGCAGGCATCCATCGCCCGCGCCCGGGCTGCAGCAGCGGCGACGACGTCTTCGGCCGGCAGCGCGCCGGCGACACCATAGGCGGCAAGCTCGCCCACGCTGTAGCCGGCGACGAGGTCGGGCTCGACATCTAACTCGCGCAGCGCCGCCGCGACGCTCAGCGCGAACAGACATACGAGCGGCTGCGCGTGACGGTTCTCGAAGCACTGCCGGGGATCGGCGGCGACCGCCAGCGCATCCCCGTCCATGCCGCGGGCGAGACGCGCGACGTGCGGCGCAACCAGGGCGTCGCCGAGCAGCCGTGCGAACATGTCCGGGGACTGACTTCCCTGTCCCGGACAGAGCAGGCAGAGCCCCATCGTCTCAGACCCGCAAGCCGGCGCCGGCGTCCACGGCGCATTCGTTCTCGTGCACGGCGGGGAATGCCTCGCCCAACCGGTGGAGCAGCCAGCCCGCTGCCAGCAGGTCGGCCGCGCCCCCGGGGCTCAACCAGCGCCCGACGAACTCGTCCGCCAGGCCGCGAAGACGGGCTTCCCAGTCCGCGTTGAAGACGCTGCCTGCAGCGACGAAACCCTCGCTCGACGCCTGCACCCAGGCGAGGCCCGATGGACCGCCGCGATGAACCAGATTGGTGTCCGGCAGGACCGCCATCGTCGACAGGAGGGCGTGCACGCCGGCACGGCGTGCGTCTGCGCCGCGCTCGAAGGCCTGTCGCAGCGCCGGCAGGGTGACGGCGAACAGCACGGGGAAGCCGGCCGCGGCGTGCTCTCGCGCGCCGGGAATGCCGTGCAACCGAAGGGCGAGCACGCCGTTGCTCGTGTAGCGCGAGTCCGGCCCTTGCGAGAGCCCGCTGGCCCAGCGCCGGCGCACGACGCGACCGAGCGCAGCGCCATCGACAGCGCCCGCTTCGGCGTACTCGGCGGCGGCCGCCGCCACCAGCAGACCGAGCGTGAAGATCGCCCCCTTGTGGGTGTTGACGCCGGTCGCTGCGAACATCTCGCCTTCAGCCGTGAGGCCGCGCGCCTGCAGCGCGGCGAAGGGTGCGCCCCGCGCACCGAGACGGGCGCAGTCGACGAAGTACGGCCGCAGCGCAGCGATGCTCGCACGGAAGGTGCGGTGGTCCATGTCGGCGTGACTGCCGCGATCGACGGGCGTCACGAGACCGGGCTTCGGCGCCAGCGCCAGTTCGAATTCCAGCGCTTCGCACGCCAGGGCGCCGAACCGCGCTGAGGCGTGTGCGCTTTTCAAGTCAGGCCGCCTGGGCGAGTGCCGCGAACCCGCGCGCGAACGCCGCCGTACTCATGAGGCCGACGTGCCCTTGGCCTTTCACGAGAATCTGCGGGGGCTGCGTCGCGAGTTCGCGCCAGGCCACCGCCGCCCCCGCGGGGCTGACGATCTCGCCGTCCAGGCGCGGTCCCGCGCAGGCGTCGAGCGCCGTCAGCGCCGCGGCAACCCTGCCGGCTCGTGCCCAGGTGCTCGGCGCGAGAAGCAGATCGAGATCGGACGCCGGCCCGATGCACGGCTCGCCGGTCACGATCTCGATGGCGGCCGAGCCGTACAGCCGCGGGCCGGCGGCTGCGACCTCGGCGCAGGAGATGAGCGCCGCGGCCTTCTCCTGCCAGTGCGCGGGCAG
>JAEUMW010000370.1 GCA_016791345.1 Betaproteobacteria bacterium
TCTAGGATCGGCGCGCCGATGGAAGTGATCACCACGGTTGCGGCGCTCCGTGCGCGGCTTGGCTCCAGTCCCGGGGTCGCCTTCGTGCCGACCATGGGCAATCTGCACGAAGGACATCTGGACCTCGTACGCATCGCGCGCGACCACGGCCAGCGCGTGGTCGTGAGCATCTTCGTGAACCGCCTGCAGTTCGGCCCGACAGAGGATTTCGACCGCTATCCGCGCACGCTCAATGCCGATCTCGCACGACTCGCCCCCCTCGGAGTCGATGTGATATTCGCGCCAAACGAGCGCGAGCTCTATCCCGTGCCCCAGCAGTTCTTCGTCGAGCCGCCGCCGATTGCGAGCGATCTGTGCGGTGCCCACCGCCCGGGACATTTCCGCGGTATGGCCACGGTGGTGCTCAAGCTCTTCAACGCCGTGCAACCGGCGCTCGCGGTGTTCGGAAAGAAGGACTATCAGCAGCTCTTCATCATCCGTTCGATGGTCGAGCAACTGAACCTGCCGGTGCGCATCCTGGCCGGGGAGACGCGACGCGAGCCGGACGGGCTCGCCATGAGCTCGCGCAACCAGTATCTGGCGCCGGCCGATCGCATCCGCGCGACCGCCTTGTCGCAGGCACTCGCCCGGGCGAAGGCGGCCATCGAAGGCGGGCGTTCGGATTACGCGGCGATCGCGGCGGAAGCCCGCGAATTTCTTGACAGCCAGGGGTTCCGTGTGGATTATGTTGCGGCGCGAAAATGCAGCGACCTGCTGCCGCCGAAAGCGGGGGAAAAGCCGCTGGTGGTGCTGGCGGCTGCGTGGCTGGGGGCCACCCGGCTGATCGACAACATGGAAGCTTGTATCGCGGCGTGATGTCGATATAATCGGCGTCCCGCTTGGGGGTCTGGCTTGGGCGCAGACCTTGGGAGACATTGATGCCCCTTCACCGTCCGGAGGGTTTCTGAACATGCAACGAACCATGTTGAAGGCGAAGCTGCACCGGGTGACGACAACCCACGCCGAGCTCAATTACGAAGGTTCCTGTGCAATCGACGAGAATCTGCTTGACGCGGCGGACATCCGTGAGTTCGAGCAGATCGACATCTACAACATCGCGAACGGCGAGCGGTTCACGACCTATGCGATCCGCGCCCAGCGCGGTTCCGGGACCATCTCGATCAACGGGGCGGCGGCGCGCAAGGCGTGCCCGGGCGACCTGCTGATCATCGCGTCCTTCGCTTCGTACACCGAGCTCGAACTGCAGAAGTATCATCCGAAGCTCGTCTACGTGGACGCCGACAACCGCATCGTCGACAAGCGGGGCAGCATCCCGGTGCAGGCCGCGTAGTCGCTCACCGCTTCCCTCCGAAGGCAGCGCCACGGCGCTGCCTTTCGTTTTTTCGCGCACCGGATGACTCCGGTGGCGGACCCGAACGGACCGGCTGTTGCGCCGCGTCATCCGCTTGGCATGTTCGCGTGCTTGCGCGCCATGTGCGAACGGCAGACAATGCCGCCGATATCGGGGCAGGACCCGCTGCCGCTTGAGAGACCCGCCCAGAAAAACAACACGCAATACCGAAGGAGGGTTTTTGATGGCGCTCGGCATCATCGGCATTATCGTCTCGCTCGGGCTGCTGATCTTTCTGGCCTATCGCGGCTGGAACGTGATCATGATTGCACCCGCCTGCGCAGCGGTCGCACTTCTGTTCAGCTGGGGCGAATCGCCGCTGCTCGCGACCTACACGCAGATCTTCATGCCCGCCCTGGGCACCTATTTCGCCAAGTTCTTCCCGCTCTTCATGCTCGGTGCCATCTTCGGCAAGCTCATGGACGACTCGGGCTCGGCGCGCGCGATCGCGCACAAGATCGTCGGCTGGGTCGGCAAGGATCGGTCGATGCTCGCGGTGGTGCTTGCCTGCGCGCTCTTGACCTATGGCGGGGTATCGCTCTTCGTCGTCGCGTTCTCGGTGTACCCGATCGCGGTGTCCCTGTTCCGTGATGCCGGGATTCCGAAGCGTTTCATTCCCGCCTGCATCGGGCTCGGCTCGTTCACCTTCACGATGACTGCGCTGCCGGGGACACCGGCGATCCAGAACGCCATTCCGATTCCCTTCTTCGGCACCAACAGCTTCGCCGCGCCGGGGCTTGGCATCATCGCGTCGATCTGGATGTTCGGCTTCGGCATGCTGTGGCTCAATCGACGCGCCGCGAGCGCGAAGGCGAAGGGCGAGGGTTACGGCGATCACAAGGAAGAGATCGCCGCCGTGGACGAAAGCCATCTTCCGAGCTTCGTCGTGGCGCTGATTCCGATCCTGCTTGTGCTCGGCCTCAACTACGTGTTCACGGCGTATGTCTTTCCGGCCATGGACACGACTTATCTCGCCACCGACAAGTTCAAGAAGATTCCGCTCTCCGCAGTGCTCGGCATCTGGTCGATCATCGCGGCCATGGTGATCGCGGTGGTGGTGGTGATCGTCCTCAACAAGAGCCGCTTGAAGAACGTCGTCGACACCCTGAACAAGGGGACGATGGGTTCGCTCTTGCCGATGGCAAACGTCGCCTCAGAGGTGGCGTACGGCGCGGTGATCGCCAGCCTTGCCGCATTCGCCGTCGTGCGCGAAGCCCTCAAGGCGGTCAGCCCCGATCCGGTGGTGTCGCTCTGGGTGGTGGTCACGGTGCTCGCCGGCATGACCGGCTCGGCTTCCGGCGGCATGAGCCTCGCGCTCGGCGCGATGGGCGAGTACTACGCGCAGGCCGCGCACGCCGCCGGCATCAACCCGCAGATCATGCACCGCATGGCGGCGCTGGGCTCGGCGGCAATGGACATCCTGCCGCACAACGGTGCGGTCATCACCCTGCTCGCGATCTGCAGCCTCACCCACAAGGAGTCGTACTACGATCTTTTCATGGTGGGCTCGCTGTCGGCCTTCACCTCGAGCATCCTGGTGCTCGTGGTCTACGAGATGTTCGGCGTTTTCTAGAGGGCAGGAAGCGATCATGCGCCTCATCGTCCTGGTTGCGGCGGTGCTGCTCTCTGCGTCGGTCCGCGCAGACCAGATGCGGCTGCTTGCCGCGGAACTGCCTCCTTACACCTTTCAAGTGCCGTCTGTTTCGGTCTCCGAATTTCCGGGTCCGGGTCGGGGCGTCGTCTACGACGTCGTGCAGGCGATGGCGAAGCGTGCCGGGCACACGGGCGCCATCGAGTTCATGCCGTGGCGCCATGCCCAGCAGATCGCTATGACCGAACCGAACATCGGCATCCTGGCGTTGACCCGGACCCCGGAGCGCGAGGAGAACTACCGCTGGATCGTGAAGATCCTCACCGACGATCTGGTGCTGGTCGGCGGCCGCGGGGTCGATGTCTCCAGCCTGGAAAAGGTGAAGGACCGGCCCACCGGGGTGCTGCTGCGAAGCGGTGCGGAAGCTCTGCTCAAGGAAAAGGGCTTCACCCGCATCGAACCCGCGCCCGAGGAGTGGATGAACGCACGCAAGCTGCGCGAGCGGCGCATCGATGCCTGGCTTGCGCCGCGGCTGATGGTGATCTACGCCTGGCGCGAGGTCGGCGGTGATCCGCTGAGTCTCGACATCGGTGCCATCGTGCGTCCGAGCGAGATCTGGTTCGCCGGGTCGAAGTCGCTGCCGAACGCGGAAGTCGAAAAATGGCAAAAGGCCTTCGAGGAAATCCGCGCCGACGGCACTTATGAGCGGATCCTCGCCGAGTACAACCGCCTGAAGATCGTGCCGGTTCCGGACGAGCTTCGCCGTCGGGACCACGAAACGATCTGGGCCTATTGAAGGAACGGGGATGAGCGCGTACACCCACATCCTGGTGGCGGCGGACCTCGCCGTCGACCATGAGAAAGTCCTGCCAAGGGCGACGCAGCTGGCCCGCACGTTCGGCGC
>JAEUMW010000371.1 GCA_016791345.1 Betaproteobacteria bacterium
ACGTACGACGTGGAGATGCAGGGCGCCTTCGTCGAGGCAGTCACGCGTGACCCCGTTCTATCGCAGGTGAAGCTCATCGCCGAGCCATGGGACCTGAACCCCGGTGGTTATCAGCTTGGCAACTTTCCGCAGGCGTGGTCCGAATGGAACGACCGCTACCGCGACACCATACGCGCGTTCGGTAAGGCTCATGGCGCGACCATCGGCGAGTTCGCCACGCGGTTCACCGGTTCCAGCGACCTCTACGAGTGGCAAGGCCGCAAGCCGCAGGCGAGCGTGAACTTCGTCTGCGCGCACGACGGCTTCACGCTGCACGATCTCGTGAGCTACAACGACAAGCACAACGAGGCGAATCTCGAGGACAACCGTGACGGCAGCAGTCACAACCTGAGCTGGAACTGCGGTGCGGAAGGCGAGTGCGACGATGCCGGCGTCAACGCGCTGCGCCGGCGCCAGAAGCGGAACTTCCTGGCGATGCTGCTGCTTTCGCAGGGCGTGCCCATGCTGCTCGCCGGCGACGAGATCGGGCGCACGCAACGCGGCAACAACAACGCCTACTGTCAGGACAACGAGATCTCCTGGGTCGACTGGAATCTCCGGCGGGAAGACCGCGAGCTGTGCGAATTCGTGCGCAGCCTAATCCGTCTACGACGTCGGCATCCGGTCTTCCGCCGCAGCGAGTATGTCCACGGAAGTCCCACGGCAGCCGACGGGCTGAAGGGCATCACCTGGCTCACACCCGATGGACTGGAGATGAGCGAGGAGGCGTGGCATCACTCGCACGCGCGCTGTCTCGGCGTATGCCTGGTCGGTGAGCAGCCGCACGAAGCCCGCCACGGCCGCGTCCTACGGCACCTCGCATGGCTCTGGAAATGGCTGCTCGTGCTGGTGGGCGGTTCCGCGCCGCGAACGGAGCAACACGTCGCAGCGACGTCGTCGCACAACGCACCACCCGGACAACGGGTCTCCACGCGCGCTGGGGCGAGCGAAAACTTCCTGATCCTGGTGAATGCGCATCACGAGACGATCCCCTTCGTGATCCCGCGTTTGCACGAACACATCCAGTGGTCAGCGCTAGTCGACACCCGCGTCGAGGACGGGCGGCCGTCGCAGTCGAGTTTCCGCGGCGGCGATGCCTACCAACTACATGGTCGCTCTTTCGCCGTCCTGCATGCGACGACCCGCAGACGATTCCTGCCGAGCCTTTTCGGTCGCAGCAGCTAGGGCCGCTTCACACGGCAAGATCGACCCACACGACGTGGTGGTCCGACGCCTGCAGGCGCTCGCTCGTGACGCTGTCGAACGACTTCCAGCGCCGCCCGGCGTAGTAGCCGCGCCGCTCGATGCCGGCGTGCCTGGCGATGGCCGCAACCGCGGGCGACATGAACAGATAGTCGAGCTGCTGCCTACCGTCCTCGTACGTGCCGAGCCGCTTGCCTGACGGGTCGATGTCGTTCGCGAACCGGGCCACCGCGTCCTTGAGATCGGGATGACTCACCAGCGGGGCGAGGCCCTGGGAGGCCGGCGTGTCGTTCAGGTCTCCGGCAATGATGATGTGCGTGAAGCCCTGCTGCGTGCGGTCGTCGAAGATCTCCTTCACGCGACTCGACTGCGGCAGCCGGCGGCGCAGGCCGTCGTGATCGCTGCCCTGGCTCGTGAAATGGTTGGCCATCACCAGCAAAGGTTTGGCGAGACCCGGCATCTCGACAAAGTACTCGGCGCAGTCGCGTGCGAACACGGGCGGCGCACCGGGAACATCGAAGATGTGCGTGCTCAAGTCAAAGATGGGATGCCGTGACAGCACCGCGACGTCGATGCCGCGCGGATCGTTTCCGTCGAGGAGGAGGATGTAGGGATAAGGCGTGCGGCCGGTGCGGCTGAGGATCGGTGCGAGCAGCGCGTCGTGAAACTGCTTGAGCGCC
>JAEUMW010000372.1 GCA_016791345.1 Betaproteobacteria bacterium
ACGACGGTTGCGAAAGGATGCCCGGAGAGCCGCAGCGACAGCGTGCCGAGCGCGCCGTGGCGACAGCGTCGCAGAAGCCGCCGTGCCTTGTCTCCTGCGTCCCCTGGCGTCGTCACCGCGCGAGCCTCACCGCCGTTTCGGCGAGTCGGCGGCCGAGCGCCACGCAGAGTTTTTTCTCTTCCTCGGTGAGACCGCGCTCACCGGTGAGCCCTGCCCAGTGGCTCGCGCCGTACGGCGTGCCGCCACTGGAGGTCGTGCAAAGCTCGGAGAGCGTGTAAGGCAGCCCGAGCAGCAGCATGCCGTGATGCAGGAGCGGCAGCATCATCGAGACGAGCGTCGTTTCCTGGCCGCCGTGCAGCGTTCCGGTGGACGTGAAGAGAGCGGCAGGCTTGCCCGCGAGCGCGCCGGTCAGCCACAGCGACGAGGTGCCGTCGAGAAAGTACTTGAGCGGTGCCGCCATGCTGCCGAAGCGCGTCGGTGAGCCGAGGGCGAGCCCTGCGCAGGTCTCGAGATCCTTCAACTCGACGTAAGGCGCGCCGCTGTCGGGCACCGCGGGTGCGACCGTTTCGCACACGGTGGAAACCTTCGGCACGGTGCGGATGCGCGCAGCGCAGCCCGCAACCTCGTCGATGCCACGAGCAACCAGTCGCGCCATGCTGCTCACCGCGCCATTCTGACTGTAGTAGAGGACCAGGATTTCGTGCACGAGGGACGCCCCGGAATCACGGGTATCATATGTCGGGTCATGAGGCAGCGACTTTCCGTGTCGGTTCCCGCCACCATCGCACGCCTGCGCGCCCTTGTCGACCTGGTGCGCGAGCGTATGGACGAGGAGCGCCTGCTCGACACGGCGGCGAGCCTCACGTTCAGCACGCTGCTTGCGCTCGTGCCGCTCGTGACGATCGCGCTCACGGTGTTCTCGGCGTTTCCCGTGTTCGCTTCGCTCACCGATCAGATCAAGGTTTTTCTGCTCACGAATCTGGTGCCGGAAGCGGCGGCGAAGGTCATCACCGTCTACGGCCGGCAGTTCGTGGAGAATGCCGCGCGACTCACGATCTTCGGCATCGCGGGTCTCGCGATCACCGCCGTGCTGGTGATGCACACGATCCTCGATGCGTTCAACCGCATCTGGCGCGTGCGCCGGCCGCGCTCCTTCGCCGTGCGCTTCGCGCTCTATTGGGCGGTGCTGACGGTGGGGCCGATCCTGGTCGGCGGCAGCCTGTCGGTGACGTCATGGCTGCTCGCCCTCTCGGGTGATCTCGGCCAGGTGGCGCCCGGCGTGCAGGGGCTTCTGCTGCAAAGACTGCCCCTGCTGCTCACGATCGTCGCACTGACCTTCATCTACGCCGCGGTTCCGAATCGGCAGGTCGCGCTGCGTGATGCGCTGGTGGGCGGTGTGCTCGCAGCCGTGGTGTTCGAGGTGGTGAAGTTCGGTTTCACGCGCTATCTCACCCTGTTCCCGACCTACACGCTGATCTACGGCACCTTCGCCAGTCTGCCGGTCTTTCTGCTGTGGATCTATCTCTCGTGGCTCATCGTGCTCATCGGCGCCGTGGTCGCTGCGGTTCTGCCGGACTGGCGTGCCGGGGCACTGGCCGGGCAGCGCCATGCCGGGCATCAGTTCTATCGGGTGCTGTCGGTCCTGCGCGAACTCGCGCTCGCACACCGCAGCGGGACGGTGCTCTCGACGCTCCGACTGCAGCAGAGGGCCGCGCTGAGCGGCGCCGATACGGAGACGTTGCTAGTCGAACTCGCGCGCAGTGGCTGGGTGTGCGAGGTGGTGCGCGGCGGCTGGGTGCTCGGTCGCGATGTCCGCGAGATCATGCTCGCGGATGTGTTCCAGCGATTCGTGTTTGCGCCGCTGGATCTGCCGGTACCGGCCGACTTGACGCAGGTGCGGGACATGCTCGCGCGCATCGAGTCGAGTTCCGGAGGAGACCTCGCGGTGCCGCTTTCCGCGGTTTTCTTTCCGGAGACGACCGCGAATACAGGCCGCGGGAGCGAGGAACGGCCGGTCGCGGCGCGCGCTCGTTGAAGACCGTGATCGCGGCGCGACTCATGCTGATGGTCTTTGCGTGCTGGGCCGCAGTCGCGAGCGCGCAGGAGTTCTCCGTCAGCGATGCCCATGGCAGAACCCACCGGCTGGCCGACTATCGGGGCAAGTGGGTCCTCGTGAACTTCTGGGCGACCTGGTGTCCGCCGTGTCTCGAAGAGATGCCGGATCTCGGCGCGCTCTACGACGAGCGTCGGCAGCGCGATCTCGTCGTGATCGGCATTGCGATGCACTACCGGAATCCGGCGGAAGTCATCGAATTCGCCGACAACATGCTCGTTTCGTATCCGATCGTGCTGGGCGAGGCGAACGTGACGCAGCAGTTCGCTCCGGTGACTGTCCTGCCGACGACGCTGATCTACGATCCTGCGGGCAAACTCGTGAAGACCCACGTCGGCGCGATCACGCGCCGGCAGATCGAGGCGTTTCTCGGCGCGCCCCGCTGACGGGGCGGACTGCGGTTCAGCGCTTGACCGGCGCCGATGCCGCCGGCGGATGGAACTCGACGCTGCGGACCACGGGAACCTGCCAGGTGCGCCACGCGCGCAGGACGAGATTGGGATACTCGGCCTGGCCGAGACTGCCGTTGTAGCGACCGAGGGCGCGGAACAGGTTGCCGCGCTCGATGTCGAGGTAGTGGCGCAGGATCGTGCAGCCGTAGCGCAGGTTCGTGCGCAGGTGGAAGAGGTTGTGTTCCTCGTTGCCGATCGCTGTCACCCAGAACGGCATGACCTGCATGAAGCCGCGCGCGCCGGCAGTGGAGACGGCGTACTTGCGGAAGGCGCTTTCCACCTGAATCAAGCCGAGCACCAGTTCCGGTTCGAGTCCGGCCCGCGTGGCTTCGTAGTGCACGGTGCGCAGGAAGTCGAGGCGCAGCGTTTCGTTCGCCATCTGGCGCTCGATCCGGGGCGACATCGCAGCGAGCCACCGGCGCGACTCGCCGTCGGAGGCGAGCACGAGCGATGACACCGCGTGATCGCTGACCGCCTTCTGCAACGAGGCCTGCACACTTGCCGACAGCGGTTCCTCGGCCTGCGCACCGGCGCGCGCGGCAAGCGGCGCCAGCAGCGCGAGGCAGGCGAGGAGTTTCAGCGAGCGGCGCATACCTTCGCGCGGACGAACTCGACGGCCTCGGCGACCGGAACCTGCTCGGCTGCCGCGTCGCGCCGACCCTGGTACTCGACCATTCCCTGCTTCAATCCCCGATCACCGACCACGATCCGGTGCGGAATACCGATGAGTTCCATGTCCGCGAACATGACACCGGGCCGTTCATCACGGTCGTCCAGCAGGACTTCTATGCCTGCATCCTCGAGTGCATCGTGCAGGCGTTGCGCCACTTCGGCGACCTGTGCGCTCTTGCGCAGGCCGATCGGGACCACCGCGACCATGAACGGCGCCATGGCTTCCGGGAACACGATGCCTCGCGCGTCGTGGTTCTGTTCGATGGCCGCGCCCACGATGCGCGATACGCCGAT
>JAEUMW010000373.1 GCA_016791345.1 Betaproteobacteria bacterium
GCCCCCATCACCACCATGAACTCGCCGACGAATCCGCTCGTTCCCGGCAGGCCGGAGTTCGCCATCGCGAAGAGCATGAAGAACGCCGCGAACACCGGCATCGTGTTCACCACGCCGCCGTAGTCCGCGATGAGGTGGGTGTGCATCCGGTCGTAGACGACACCCACGCAGAGAAACAGGGCACCCGCGACGAAGCCGTGGGAAACCATCTGCACGATGGCGCCTTCGAGTCCCGCCGCGTTGAAGAGGAACATGCCGAGCGTCACGAAGCCCATGTGCGAGATCGAGGAGTACGCGATCAGCCGCTTCATGTCGGTCTGCACCAGCGCCACCAGGCCGATGTAGACGATGGCGATGAGCGACAGGGCGATCATCAGGCCGGCGAGCTTGTGGCTGGCATCGGGCAGGATCGGCAGCGAGAAGCGGATGAAGCCGTACGCGCCGAGCTTCAGCATGATCGCCGCCAGCACGACCGATCCTCCGGTCGGCGCCTCGGGGTGCGCGTCGGGCAACCAGGTGTGCACCGGCCACATCGGCACCTTGACGGAGAAGGCGGCGAACAGCGCGAAGAACAGCAGGATCTGCGTGGTCATCCCGATGCGCAGCTGATACCAGTCGGAGAGCGCGAAACTGCCGTCGGAGGCGTTGTAGAGATAGATGAACGCGATCAGCGTGAGCAGTGAGCCGAGCAGCGTGTAGAGGAAGAACTTGAGGGCCGCATAGACACGGTTCGGCCCGCCCCACACGCCGATGATGATGAACATCGGGATCAGCGTCGCTTCGAAAAAGACATAGAACAGCAGGCCATCGAGCGCCGCGAAGACGCCGTTCATGAGGCCCGAGAGGATCAGGAACGAAGCCATGTACTGCGCGACCCGCGTCTGGATCACCTGCCACCCGGCCAGCACGACCAGCACGGTGGTGAAGCAGTTGAGCAGGATCAGCGGCGTCGAGATGCCATCGATGCCGAGGTGGTAGTTGACGTTGAAGCTCTCGATCCACGGCATCAGTTCCTCGAACTGAAAGGCGGTCTGCGCGAGATCGAACTGCGTGTACAGCGGGATCGCCACCAGCAGCCCGCCGATGGCGCCGGCGAGCGCGAGCACGCGCGCAAGCGGCGCGTTGCGGTCGTTGCCGGTGAAGAGGATGACGACACCCGCCAGGATCGGGAACCAGACGACGGTGGAGAGGAGTGGCAGGCCGAGGAGCATGTGTTCGCTGTGTGATGGTGTCGGGGGTCCGTGCCGCTTCAGACGCGGTTGAACCAGAGCGTGAGCAGAAGCACCACGCCGATGATCATCGTGAAGGCATACGTATAGATGTAGCCGGTCTGCAGGTGGCGGCTCAGCTTGGCGAACCAGCCCACCAGACGCGCCGAGCCATTGACCATCAGGCCGTCGATGAGCGTGACGTCTCCCACCCTCCACAAACCCGTGCCGACGCCGACGGTGCCGCGCGCGAAGACGCGCTCGTTGAAATCGTCGAATCCGTACTTGTTGTCGAGGATGCGCGTGATGAGGCCGAACTGTTCGCGCAGCCGGCCGGGCAGATCCGGCTTCACGATGTAGAGGAAGAACGCGGTGACGATGCCCGCCACCACCAGCCAGAACGGCAGCGTGAAGAAGCCGTGCATCACCATCGCGACGACGCCGTGGAATTCACTGGCCATC
Source organism: Betaproteobacteria bacterium (assembly GCA_016791345.1). Lineage (NCBI taxonomy): Bacteria > Pseudomonadati > Pseudomonadota > Betaproteobacteria > Betaproteobacteria bacterium. The sequence goes on from JAEUMW010000373.1 coordinate 1,671, forward strand.
TCCGCCAAGCCTTCGTGCGCCGGCGCGATGAAGATCGAGCTGCCGAAGTAGTCACCGAAGACGATGTCGCCGATCAGCCAGCCGGCGCAGATCGAGGGGATCGCCAGCAGGATGAGCGGGATTGTCACCACCGCCGGCGACTCGTGCGGCGTGCCCCCGTGGCCGTGGTGATCATCGTGGCCATGACCGTGTGCCGCATGGGCATCACCATGACCGTGCGCCTCCCAGCGCGGCTTGCCGTGGAAGGCGTAGAAGATCAGGCGGAAGGTGTAGAGCGCCGTGACGAACGCGCAGGCGAGCACGCAGAAGTAGGCGAAGCCGGCGCCCGGCACGTGTGCGAGGTGAGCCGCCTCGATGATCGCATCCTTCGAGAAGAAGCCGGCGAAGGGCGGGAAGGCCGCATTGGCGAGCCCGCCGATCAGCATCGTCGCGTAGGTGATGGGCATGTATTTCCACAGCCCGCCCATCTTGCGCATGTCCTGCTCGTGGTGCATGGCGATGATCACCGATCCCGCCGCCAGGAACAGGGCCGCCTTGAAGAAGGCATGCGTAAAGAGGTGGAACATCGCGGCGGGATATGCGGACGCGCCGAGCGCGACGGTCATGTAGCCGAGCTGCGAGAGGGTCGAGTAGGCAACGACGCGCTTGATGTCGTAGACGACGATCGCGACCAGCCCCATGAAAAGTGCGGTGATGCCGCCGATCACGATGACCACGGTGCGCGCCGTGTCCGAGAACTCGAAGAGCGGCGACATGCGGGACACCATGAAGATGCCGGCGGTCACCATCGTCGCCGCGTGGATCAGGGCCGAGATCGGGGTCGGGCCTTCCATCGAGTCGGGCAGCCAGACATGCAGGGGGACCTGCGCCGACTTGCCCATGGCACCGATGAAGAGCAGCACGCAGATCAGCGTCATCAGCGACCACGGCACGTGTGGCAAGACTTCGACCGACAGGTCGGCCACGTTCGGCGCAAGCTCGAACACCGTGCCGTAATGCAACGTGCCGAAGACGCCGAAGACGATTGCAATGCCGAGCAGGAATCCGAAGTCGCCGACGCGGTTGACGAGAAACGCCTTCAGGTTGGCATAGATCGCAGTCGGCTTGCCGTAGTAGTAGCCGATCAGCAGATAGGAGACGAGGCCGACCGCTTCCCAGCCGAAGAAGAGCTGCAGGAAGTTGTTGCTCATGACGAGCATGAGCATGGAGAACGTGAAGAGCGATATGTAGCTGAAGAAGCGCTGATAGCCGCCGGGAGACGTCGCATCGTCGGCCATGTAGCCGATGGTGTAGATGTGCACGAGCAGCGAGACAAAGGTCACCGTCACCATCATCAGCGCCGAAAGGCGGTCGATCAGGAAGCCGACGTGCAGGCTCACGTCGCCCACCGTCGCCCAGGTGTAGAGGTTGCCGTCGAAGGTGTTGCCCTTGAGCACGTCGAGCAGGACCACCACCGATCCCACGAAGGCGGTGAGCACGCTCAATATCGTCACCCAGTGCGCGCCGGCGCGACCGATGGCGCGACCGAACAGGCCGGCGATCAGGGATCCGGCAAGCGGTGCCAGGGGGATGATGAGATACAGAGACTTCATGTCCACGTTCCTGTCCTTCAGCCTTTGAGCTGGTCGAGATCGTCCACGTTGATGGTTCGCGTCGCGCGGAACAGCACCACCAGGATGGCCAGTCCGATGGCCGCCTCCGCCGCTGCCACCGTCAGGATGAAGAAGACGAAGACCTGACCGGAAGGATCATCGAGAAAGCGCGAGAAGCCGACGAAGTTCATGTTGACGGCGAGCAGCATGAGCTCGATCGCCATCAGCAGGATGATGACGTTCTTGCGGTTCAGGAAGATGCCCACCACTGCGATCGAAAACAGGATCGCCCCGAGCACGAGGACGTGGGTCAGAGAGAGCACGAAAATCCCCTTCTATGCTGTAACCGACGGCCCGTCGTCGCGACGGGTGCGTCGGGCCGACAGGCCCGCAGGCCTGCTAAATCTTGTTGGTCGAGGGCGCGTCCCGCTTTTCCGCTGGCAGCGTCACGAGGCGTACACGGCCTTCCCGCCGCGCCATCACCTGCTTGGCGGGATCGACATGCTTGCTGTCCTTGCGCCGCCGCATCGTCAGCGCGATGGCAGCCACGATCGCCACCAGCAGCACCACGGCGGCGAGTTCAAACGGGTAGACGTAGTCGGTGTAGATGAGCTGCCCCAGCTCCTTCGTGTTGCTGAAGGTCGCCGATCGGGAGGGAGGCAATGGCATCTCGACGAGACCGAAGTACTTGCCGCCGACGACGAGGATCATCTGCGCCACCATGATGAGGGCGACGACCGCCCCGAGCGGCAGGTAGCGCCAGAAACCCTCGCGCAGGCGGTCGAGATTGATGTCGAGCATCATCACCACGAACAGGAACAGCACCATCACCGCGCCGACATAGACGAGCACCAGCGTAATGGCAAGAAACTCCACTTCCAGCAGCAGCCAGATGGCGGAACAACTGACGAACGCCAGCACCAGGAAGAGTGCCGAGTGCACGGGGTTGCGCGCCGTGATCACGCGCAAGGCGGCGAAAATCAGGATCGCCGCGAAGCAGTAGAAGAGAAAGAGCTGAAATGTCATTCCTGTCGTTGTCGCGGGTCAGTCGCCCGCGCCCCCCTAGTGTCCCGTCCCACTCGACCGCGTTATCGGAATCGGCAAGACGCCCCTCGCGCGCGAGGAAGCGTCAACGAAACCTCGAATCCGCCAGCCTGTCCTTGGCGATCTGCTCCTCGTAACGATCGCCGATCGCGAGCAGCATCTCCTTCGTGTACATGAGATCGCCGCGTTTCTCGCCGTGATATTCGAGGATGCGCGTCTCGACGATCGAATCGACCGGGCACGACTCCTCACAGAATCCGCAGAAGATGCATTTCGAGAGGTCGATGTCGTAGCGGGTGGTACGGCGCGTGCCGTCGTCACGCTGCTCCGACTCGATGGTGATCGCCAACGCCGGACAGACTGCCTCGCACAGCTTGCAGGCGATGCAGCGTTCCTCGCCGTTGGGATAGCGGCGCAGCGCGTGCAACCCGCGGAAGCGCGGCGACTGCGGCGTCTTCTCCTCCGGGAACTGCACCGTGATCTTGCGGGCGAACATGTTTCTGCCCGTGACCACCATCCCCTGCAGCAGTTCGTAGAGCAGGAAGGTATGAAAGAAGCTGCGGACGCGATCAATCATGGCATACCTCCTTCATCCCTGCGCACCGCCCCACACCCACAGCGGCGTCATGCGCCAGAGGCCGACGACCACGATCCAGATGAGGGTGAGCGGAATGAACACCTTCCAGCCGAGACGCATGATCTGATCGTAACGATAGCGCGGAAAGGTGGCGCGGAACCAGAGAAAGAGAAAGAGCACGAAGCATATCTTCGCGATCAGCCAGAAAATGCCCGGGATGGCGTTGAGCGGCCAGATGTTGAGCGGCGGCAGCCATCCGCCGAGGAACATGACGCTCGTCAGCGCGCCGACCAGGATCATGTTCGCGTACTCCGCCAGGAAGAAGACGGCGAAGGCCATGCCGGAATACTCGACGTGGAAGCCGGCGACGATCTCGCTCTCGCCTTCGGCAACGTCGAACGGCGCGCGGTTGGTCTCGGCCACACCCGAAATGAGGTAAACCAGGAACATGGGAAAGAGCGGCACCAAGTTCCAGCTCCAGAAGCCGCCGCCCTGCTGCGAGCGCACGATGTCCGACAGGTTGAGACTCTGCGACACCATCAGCACGCACACCAGCGCGAAGCCCATCGCGAGCTCGTACGACACGACTTGCGCGGCAGAACGCAGGCTGCCGAGAAACGCGTACTTCGAGTTCGACGCCCACCCGGCAATGATGACGCCGTACACCCCCATGGACGTGACCGCCATCACGTATAGCAGACCGGCGTTGACATCGGCCAGCACCATCCCCGCATCGAACGGCACCACCGCCCACGCCACGAGGGCGGGCATGATCACGAGCACCGGTGCCAGCACGAACAGTCCCTTGCTCGCCTCGCTCGGAATGATGATTTCCTTGGTGAGCAGCTTGAAGGCATCGGCGATCGGCTGCAGCCACCCCTTCGGCCCGACGCGGTTGGGACCGATGCGCACCTGCATGTAGCCGATCACCTTGCGCTCCGCGAAGGTCAGATACGCCACACATCCCATGAGCGGGGCGACGATGACGATGATCTTCACCAGCGTCCACACGGGCAACCAGGCGGGACCGAGGAGCTGTTCGAAAAATTCCATGGTTCGTATCCCCTAGACCACGACCCGCTGCTCGCCGGGCACGCGCTTCAGCGTGACGACGGCATCTTCCGCACCCAGCGAAGACGTGAGCGCGTGCCCCGCCGGCACGCGCACGCAGTCCTCCGGCAGTCGATCGTCGCGCTCGACGAACAGGATGGCCTCGCCGCCGCCCTGCTCGATGCGCACGCTGTCGCCCTCGGTGAGCTGCAGCTTCTGAAAGAGGGATCCATGCACGGCGGCGACCGGCGGCTGACCATCGCGCGTGCGCTGCAGCGCCGGCGCCCGGCGCACGATCGCATCGGCATCGTGAATGCGCACTTCCGCGATGCGCTGGATGCCAGATTGCGGCGCCGGGCCAAGCTCACCCAGCGCAACGCCGGAAATCGAGTTGCCGAGCGCGGCCGACAGGTCCGGATGTCCTGCCTGCAGATCGCCGCGCACCGCTTCGCTGGTGTCGTAGTCGAAGCCGGGGATGCCGAGAAGATTGCCGAGCACCCGCAGGACTTTCCAGCCGGGGCGCGCATCGCCCAGCGGGCGGGTACAGCCGTTGAAGCTCTGCGCACGACCCTCGGTGTTCACGAACGTGCCGGAAGTCTCGGTGAAGGGCGCGATCGGCAGCAGCACATTCGCATAACCCTGCGCACCGTGCCGGTACGCCGACAGGGCGACGACGAACCGTGCGGCTTGCATGGCCGCCAGCGCCTGCCGCGGGTTGGCACAGTCGAGTTCGGGCTCGACGTTGAGCAACACGTAGGCGGGCAGCGGTGTCGCGAGCATGGCCTGCGCGTTGGCGCCCACGGTCCGGTTGGCGAAGGGAATGGCGCCCGCAACATAGCCGCCGACGCTGTTGGCGGCCTCGCCGAGAAACCCGAAGCCCGCGCCCGTGACCGATGCGAGCGCCTGTGCCAGAATCTGCAGCTCGGCGGCGCGGGGATGGTGCTGCGCCTGATTGCCGAGAAAGATGCCGGCGCGGTTGCCCGCGAGCAGCCGCTCCGCGACCTGGCGGGCGGCGTCGGACACTTCCACCCCGCGCAGCATGGTGCCGAGCTTGAGCGCCTGCGCGAGGTCATGCGCCGCCGGCGCACCGCTCAGGTCCATCGCCGCCCTCAGCACCTGCGCCAGTCCATGCACCAGGTTGGCCGGCGACACGATGAGCTTGCCCGCAACCGGCATCAGCAGATCGTCATCGGTGGAATTGATCAGCGCAAGTTCGAGCCCGCGCTTGGCCGCCTGACGCAGCCGGTGCGTAAGCAGCGGGTGGTCCTTGCGCAGCACGCTGCCCACCACCAGCACGCGGTCGAGGCCGCTCACTGCCTCGATCTTCATGCCGAGCCACGGGATGCCCGCCATCCGGCCATCGGCCCGGAAATCCGCCTGCCGCAGGCGAGAATCGACGTTGTTGCTGCCGAGGCCACGCGCGAGCTTGGCGAAGAGGTACAACTCCTCGAGCGTCGAGTGCGGTGTGGCGAGAAAACCGATGGCCTCGCCACCGTTTGCGCCGCGTACCGCGGCGAGCCCCTTGGCGGCGACATCGAGCGCAGTGAGCCAATCGACCTCGCGCCAGCTTCCCCCTTCCCGCAGCATGGGCGCGGTCAAGCGGTCGGGCGCGTTCAGCCCCTGGTAGGAGAAGCGGTCCTTGTCGGAGAGCCAGCACTCGTTGATCGCTTCGTTCTCCAGCGGCAGCACCCGCATCACTTGCTTCTGCTTGACCTGTACGATCAGATTCGCGCCGAGCCCGCAATGCGGGCTCACCGAGCGCTCGCGTGCGAGCTCCCAGGTGCGGGCGGTGTAACGGAACGGCTTGGAGGTCAACGCACCGACCGGGCACAGGTCGATGACATTGCCCGACAGCTCGGAATCCACCGTCTTGCCGACGAAGGCGAGAATCTCGGAGTGCTCGCCGCGATGCGCCATGCCGAGTTCCATCACGCCGGCGATCTCCTGCCCGAAGCGCACGCATCGGGTGCAGTGAATGCAGCGCGTCATGTCGGTGGAGATGAGCGGCCCCAGATTCTTGTTCGGCACTACGCGCTTCATTTCCTCGAAGCGCGACGCACTGGCGCCGTAGCCCACGGCGAGATCCTGCAGCTGGCATTCACCGCCCTGGTCGCAGATCGGGCAGTCGAGCGGATGATTGATGAGCAGAAACTCCATCACCGCGTGCTGCGCCTTCTGCGCGTAGTCGGAACGGGTGAACACCTTCTGCCCGCTCGTCACCGGCGTCGCACACGCCGGTAGCGGCTTTGGCGCCTTCTCGACCTGCACCAGGCACATGCGGCAATTGGCGGCGATCGACAGTTTCTTGTGCCAGCAGAAGTGCG
>JAEUMW010000374.1 GCA_016791345.1 Betaproteobacteria bacterium
GTTGCGCTGCGAGCGACTGCGCCTGCAGGGAGTGGTGCGCCTGCCCGACGGCGACCAGCAGGTGGAAGTGGCCGGCGCCAAGCTCAACATGACGGACATCGCGGCGCGCATCGGCATCGGCCAGCTGGCGCAGCTCGAAGCATTCACCGCGCGCCGCCGTCTGCTTGCCCGACACTACTTCGACTGTTTCGATCGGGACCTCGGCTGCGAGCTGCCGCTGGCCGATTTCGCCAATGCCAACTGGCACATGTTCCAGATTCTGCTGCCGCTCGAACGCATGCAGGCCACGCGCGGCGATTTCGTTCGTGCCATGCACGAGCGCGGCATCGGCGTCGGCGTGCACTATCCGGCGATCCACCTCTTCCGGCTCTACCGCGATCTCGGCTGGCGTCCGGGGCAGTTCCCGCACGCCGAGCGGGTAGGTCGCAGCATCGTCACGCTGCCGCTCTTTCCCGCCATGACGGAAGCCGACGTCGAGCGCGTCTGCGCCGCCGCGCGCGATGTCCTGCGCCACCTGTCCTGAACCATGTGGCGTCCGGCACCGGAGATTTCCGTCGTCATCCCCGTCTACAACGAGGAGGCCGGGCTGCCGGCGCTCTTCGATCGGCTCTATCCCGCCCTCGACGGCATGGGCGCGAGCTTCGAGGTCGTGTTCGTCAACGACGGCAGCCGCGACCGCTCCGCGGCCCTGCTGCGCGAGCAGTACCAGCGGCGGCCCGAGGTCACGCGCGTGATCCTCTTCGCCGCCAATTTCGGCCAGCACATGGCGATCATGGCGGGGTTCGAGCACTGCCGCGGCCAGATCGTCGTCACGCTGGACGCCGACCTGCAGAACCCGCCGGAGGAGATTCCGCGCCTTGTCGCCAAGATGCGCGAAGGCTACGACTACGTCGGCACGATCCGCCGCCAGCGACAGGACAGCTTCTTCCGCCGCTACGCCTCGCGCGCGCTCAACTGGATGCGCGAGCGCTCGACGCGGATTCACATCACCGACCAGGGGTGCATGCTGCGCGCCTACAGCCGCCCGATCGTGGACGCGATCAACAGCTGCCGAGAGGTGAGCACCTTCATCCCGGCGCTCGCCTATACCTTCGCGCAGCGCCCGGTCGAGATGGAGGTCGCCCACGAAGAGCGCACCGCCGGCGAGTCGAAATACTCGCTCTATGCGCTGGTGCGCTTGAACTTCGATCTGATGACGGGCTTCTCGCTGCTGCCGCTGCAGCTCGTGTCGATGGGCGGCATCGCGCTGTCCCTCGTCTCGGCGCTGTTCGTCGTCTTTCTGGCGATTCGCCGTCTCGTGGTGGGTCCGGAAGCCGAGGGCCTCTTCACCCTGTTCGGCATCGCCTTCTTCCTGCTCGGCATTCTGCTCTTCGCGGTGGGGCTGCTCGGCGAATACGTGGGCCGCATCTACCAGCAGGTGCGACCGCGGCCGCGCTATATCGTCGAGGCCCTGCTGGAGGCGCCGGATGCGAAAGGTCCGGCGGAGGGTGTGGCCCGTCTCGACGCGACCCACGCGCTGCCGCGCGCGCCCCACGCCCGATGACGCGCGCGGTCGTCTTCGCCTACCACGACGTCGGCTGCCGCTGCCTGCAGGTGCTGCTCGCGCAGGGCGTCGAGGTGCCGCTCGTCCTGAGCCACGAGGACGCAGCCGACGAGGTGATCTGGTACGACAGCGTCGCAGCACTCGCCCGCGCGCACGACATCCCGGTGATCACGCCGGAGGATCCGACCGACCCGGCGCTGATCGAGCGCATCGGCCGCCTCGCGCCGGACTTTCTCTTTTCCTTCTACTACCGGCGCATGCTGCCGCCGGCGCTGCTCGACCTGCCGCGCCGTGGCGCCCTCAACATGCACGGCTCCCTGCTGCCGAAGTACCGCGGGCGCGTGCCGGTGAACTGGGCGGTGATCCGCGGTGAAACCGAGACCGGTGCGAGCCTGCACTACATGACGGCGAAACCCGACCAGGGCGATCTCGTCGACCAGATGGCGGTGCCGATACTGCCGGACGACCGCGCGCTCGACGCCTTCCGCAAGGTCACGGTCGCGGCGGAACTGGTGCTGCAGCGGACGCTTCCGGCCCTGCTCGCAGGCAACGCGCCGCGCATCCGACAGGACCTCGCGGCGGGCAGCTACTTCGGCGGCCGGCGGCCGGAGGACGGACGCATCGACTGGCGCCAGCCGGCAAAGGCGATCCACGACCTCGTGCGCGGCGTCGCCCCGCCCTACCCCGGCGCCTTCTGCACGCAGGCCGGGCACCGGCTGCGCGTGCTCTCCACCGTGCGCGTCGCGTCCACGCACACGGCGGCGGGCCGGCCGTCACTGCACGTCGCCGGCGGGCGCGTCCTCGCCGAATGCGGCGACGGTGCCTGGCTGCGATTGGTCGACGTCGAAGTCGATGGCGCACCCGCAGATGCCGGCACGCTGCGTCGCCTGTTCGGCGACGGACCGATCGCGCTCGCGCACGACTAGACCCAAAATCCTCCCATGAAGAAGATCTGCATTCTCGGCGTCAACGGCTTCATCGGTCATCACCTGTCGCAGCGCATCCTGGAGCAGACCGACTGGTCGGTGTATGGCATGGACATGCAAAGCGACCGCGTCTCGGACCTGCTCGCGCACGCGCGCTTTCATTTCTTCGAGGGCGACATCACCATCAACCGCGAGTGGATCGAGTATCACATCCGCAAGTGCGACACGATCCTGCCGCTGGTGGCGATCGCCACGCCCGCCACCTACGTGCGCGAACCGCTGCGCGTCTTCGAGCTCGACTTCGAGGCGAACCTGCCGATCGTCCGCTCCTGCGTGAAGCACGGCAAGCGGCTCGTCTTTCCGTCCACCTCGGAGGTGTACGGCATGTGCCGCGACGAACAATTCGACGCGGAACGCTCGGAGCTCGTGCTCGGCCCGATCAACAAGCCGCGCTGGATCTACGCCTGCGCGAAGCAGCTCATGGACCGCGTGATCTGGGGCTACGGCGCGGCGGGGCAGCTCGATTTCACGCTCTTTCGCCCGTTCAACTGGATCGGTGCCGGGCTCGATTCCATCCACACGCCGAAGGAAGGCAGCTCGCGCGTGATCACCCAGTTCCTGGGTCACATCGTGCGCGGCGAAGACATCAAGCTGGTGGACGGCGGCAGCCAGAAGCGCGCGTTCACGCACATCGACGACGGCATCGACGCGCTGATGCGGATCATCGACAACCGCGCCGGGGTGGCGAGCGGCAACATCTACAACATCGGCAACCCCGCCAACAATTACTCGGTGCGCGAGCTTGCGCACATGATGCTGGACCTCGCGCTCACTTATCCGGAATACCGCGAGTCCGCCGAGCGCGTGCAACTCGTCGAGGTCCGCTCCGCCGACTACTACGGTGAGGGCTACCAGGACGTGCAGAACCGCGTACCGAAGATCGACAACACCTGCCGCGACCTCGACTGGGCACCCACCGTACCGATGGACGAGGCGCTGCGGCAGATCTTCGACTCGTACCGCACGCACGTGGCGGACGCGCGCGGGCTCGTCGACTGAGACCGCGCCGTCTCGTCGCTGCCGATGCGGTACCTCGCGCTCAAGGTCGATGTCGATACGCTGCGCGGCACCCGCGAAGGCGTGCCGCGCCTCGTCGATCTGCTGCAGCGTCACGGCGCGGGTGCCACCTTCCTGTTCAGCCTGGGACCCGATCACACCGGCCGCGCGATCCGCCGCGTCTTCCGTCCGGGATTCCTCAGGAAGGTCTCGCGCACATCGGTGGTCGAACATTACGGCATCAGGCAGCTGCTCTATGGCACGCTGCTGCCCGGCCCCGACATCGGGCGTCGCTGCGCGCCGATCATGCGTCGCGTCGCGGAGCACGGCTACGAGGTCGGCATCCACACCTGGGACCACATCCGCTGGCAGGACCACGTCCAGCACAGGGACGCCGCCTGGACGCGGCGCGAGATGCAGCAGGCGGTCGATCGCTTCGCCGACATCTTCGGCATGCCGGCACGGACACACGGCGCCGCGGGCTGGCAGATGAACGCGCACGCGTATCGCCTGGAGGCCGCGTACGCCTTCGACTATTGCTCGGATACCCGCGGCGGCAGCCCGTATCTGCCGGTCGTCGACGGTGCCGAGATTGCCTGCCCGCAGCTGCCCACCACGCTGCCGACGCTCGACGAGCTGATCGGTGTGGCGGGAGCCGACGCCGCGGCGTGCGCCGCCCATCTGCTGCGGCTCACGGCGGACCGGCGCTCGAGCCACGTCTACACGCTGCATGCGGAACTGGAAGGAATGAAACTCGCACCCGCATTCGAGCGACTGCTCGACGGGTGGCGCGCACAGGGCTACGTGCTCTCGTCGGTGCGATCCTTCTTCGAGACGCTGGACGTCGCAGCTCTGCCACGTCACGCCGTCGCGACCGGCGAGGTGCCCGGACGCTCCGGCACCCTGGCGCTGCAAGGCGACGCCCGCCCTCTTGTCCCTGGCATCGGTTAGTCCCGACAATAGATCTTCCTGACCCGAGAGGAGGCATTCCCGCAAATGCTCGATCAGCCCGTCCCCGAGTTCTCGCTGCCGGCCACCGGCGGCAAGACGTTCAGCACGTCGGCCCAGCTCGGCCATCCCTTCGTGCTGTATTTCTACCCGAAGGACAACACACCGGGCTGCACCACCGAGGGTGAGCACTTCCGCGATCTGCACGGCGCCTTCGGCAAGCTCCACTGCGCCGTCTTCGGCGTCTCCCGCGACAGCCTCAAGTCGCATGAAAAGTTCAAGGCGAAGATGGGGTTTCCGTTCGACCTCCTGTCCGACGAGAAGGAAGAGGCGTGCGGACTCTTCGGCGTGATCAAGATGAAGAACATGTACGGCAAGCAGGTGCGCGGCATCGAGCGC
>JAEUMW010000375.1 GCA_016791345.1 Betaproteobacteria bacterium
ACAAAGCTAAACCCACCCCAGGACCTTCCAGCCCCAGAGACAGGTTCCTCTTACCGTGCGAGTACTTCCAATGCCTCTCGAAGTCCCCCAGCAGCCCAGGCACCCAGGCACCCCATCCAGTTACCCCGGATCAAGCCACCCCAATACCCCAACCACCAGTGCCCTCAAAGCACCTAGCACCCACACCTATCGGCTACAAATTGTTAAAGAACGATGTCGCCCGCGCGACGAAAGGGCGCAATTATACGGTCGGCAATTTCGAGGTCAATACGGCAAGTAAGAAATTTTTTCAGTCACACCGGCCCCGCACGAAGATGCATCGGTTGCCCTGTCGGATAATCTAGACCTTTCCCCACAGAGACCCAGAAATGATCAGAAGCGATCGAATAGTGCGCCGCCTCGCTCCGGTGTGCATCTTCACCGGTGCATTCCTGCTTGCCGGTTGCGCATCCACGGAATCCACGATCATGGGAAGCGGTACCGATGTCACCGCGAGCGACCCCACGCGCATGACCCACACCGGATTCCTCACCGATTACGCTGCACTTCGACCCGTGTCTGGCGGCGGCGGTGTCGAGTGCTGGCGCGGTCCAAACGTCGATCTGAAGCTCTACAACAAGATCCTGATCGAGCGCATTCAGGTCATGCTGAAGCCGGGTACCGAAGGCAAGGGTGTCGATCCGACCGATCTCAAAATGTTGGTCGACTATTTCCACAACGCTCTGGTGAAGGCACTGACGCCGCAGATGCAGGTCGTCGACCAACCCGGGCCCGGCGTCCTGCGTATGCGTATCGCCCTCACAGACCTGATACCGACCGGTGTCGACGAGAGCCTTCTCGGCACGGCGGTCCCCTACGGCTTCGTCGCGGAAGAAGCCTCCGGCGTGGCCACCGGCCTTCCCGCCGGCTCGACCCCTTACCTCGGTGAAACCGGTATCGAAGTCCAGTTCCGCGACGGCGTGACGGGCAAGATCCTCGGCGAGTGCCGCGACACCGAAGTCGGCCGCAAGTATGCAGCGGCCATGAACGCGAGCGTCACCGGCGCCGCCCAGACCTGGGCAAGCGGCTACCTCAACTCGTTCACGAGCTGGTCCTACGCCAAGGACGCCTTCGACAAGTGGGCGGCGATCACCGCCAAGCGCCTGGCCATCCTGCGCGGCGTGGCACCTGCGCAGTCGAAACGGCCGGCAAATCGCGGAGAGTCCATGGTCGCGGTCGCTCAAGCGGACTGATCAGAGCAAGATCAAGGTGGCCTGGTTCAGAAAGCCGTCAGGAGCGAAGGGAACGGCGCCGACCGATCCACAGGAGGCGCTGCCCGCACCGGAGAAGGCGCCCGACGACTCGACCGTGGTCATCGGTGAGGGCGGGCCGCGTCCTCGCGTCGCCGACGATGCAGACGAGCGCATCCACTACCTCGTCGTGGTGGAGGGGAGCGAGCGTGGCAGCGGGATCCAGCTGGGAGCGGACCCCGTCGTGCTCGGCCGCCTACCGCCCGCGCACCTAGTGCTGACCGACCGGCGGGTGTCGCGCAGCCACTGCAGTGTCAGCGTAGTCCTCGATGCTGTCGTCGTCACCGACCTTGGTTCGACCAATGGCACATTCATCGACGGCAAGCGCGTGAGCGGCGCTGTCGCCCTGGCAAGCGGCGCGCGGCTGGAGGTCGGCGACCACCGCCTGAAGCTGGAATCACGCAGCCGCGGCGAACTGGAGGAGGCGCGACGGCTGGAGCGCGAGCTCGCAAGCGCCGGCCGTTACGTCCAGTCCTTACTGCCGGCGGAACTTACCGAAGGTCCCGTCTCGACCGAATGGATCCTGCTGCCGTCCAACCGACTGGGTGGCGATGCATTCGGCTACCACTCCGTGGACCCCGACAACTTCGCGATCTACCTGATCGATGTCTGCGGTCATGGGCCCGGAGCTGCGCTGCACGCGGTATCCATGATCAACGCGCTGCGCCAGCAGGCATTGCCCGACACCGACTTCCGGAACCCCGCAGCGGTGCTCAAGCGGCTCAACGGAATGTTTCAGATGGACCGGCACGGCGGCATGTATGCAACGCTGTGGTACGGCGTCTATGACATTCGTGCACGCACCCTCGTCTTCTGCTCCGCCGGTCATCACCCCGGCTTCCTCGTGCTCCCCGAGCGCAACCAAGCGCTACCCCTGATGACCGCCAACATCGTGGTCGGCGTGACGGACGACTTCGATTTCAAGACAGACCGCATCGAGGTTCCATTCGGCAGCAAGCTCTATGTCTTCAGCGACGGTGTGTTCGAGATCGTGACCGGCGACGGACTGCAATGGGGCATCGCCGACTTCGTCCCTTTGCTGCTCGAGCCGATGACACCCGGCACGCCGGAACCCGTGCGCCTGCATCGGGCAGTCCGCGAACGCGCGGGAAGCACCGCGCTGGAGGACGACTTCTCCATGGTGGTCCTGACCTTCTCGTAGGCTGTGCGGTCGCCCCTGGATGGGTCGGCATCGGTGCACTGCGCACCGCTGTAGTGCGGTACGCGGTCGACCCGAGTTTCCATCCAGTACTTACGGCCTACGTGGCACTTTTCGCGTTGACGCCTCGGGCACCCCGCCCTAGTATCGTCGACGCCGTCTTGGCGCCGGTTTACCGGCATTTGCTTCGCAGGTGTGGCAGATTCCGATGAAACCGCTTCGAGCGTGGTTGCTGGTCTGGGTACTGGTGGTCCACGCGGCGGCCGCGCATGCGGCCGAAGTCGGCGTTGCCACGCTCGTTGAAGGCAAGCCGCTGGTGCTCCGTGGTGTCACCTGGTACAGGCTCGTGCCGGGCGCGCGGGTGGAGGATGGCGACATCATCGAGGCAGGTGAGCGAGCACAGGTGCAGATGGAGTTCACCGCCGGCAATGCCTTGAATCTCGCAGGCACCGGGTCGCTGTACTTGTCCCGCCCGGCGGCCAGCACGACACCCGGATCACCCACGCTGACGCTGCCGCGGGGTTGGCTCAAGGTCGCAACGAACTCACCGGAGATGCGCGTGCGCACGACGACGACCGAAATCGTCACGACAAACGCCGTCCTGGTATTGCGCGCAACAGGGCCATCGCTTGAGCTGTTCATCGAATCGGGAACGGCGCGCTTGATCGAGTTCCTGCCAAATGGTGCAGCCGCCGCTGCTCGCGACGTGAAGCGCGGCGAGTTCTGGGCGACGCAGCCGGACCGGCCCTTGGCCTCACAGTCACGTGCCCCGAAGGCATTCGTCGACGCGATCCCGCGGCACTTCATCGACGCGCTGCCGCGACTTGCCGGCAGGTTTGCTTCCGCACCGGCGCTTACCGCCGATCACGACATCACCTACGCCGAAGCCGAACCGTGGCTCAACAGCCGCGACCGCGCGCTGTTCGAGAAGCGCTTCACGAGTCGGCTGCGCGACCCTGCGTTTCGCAAGGCGGTGGAACCGCATCTGGCGCGCTATCCAACCTGGGACCGAAAACTGCACCCGGAGAAATACGCACCCAGGCACGACGCTGTTCCCCCCGCACGCAAGGAGGCCCCGTGAAGCTGATCTGGAAGTTCAATCTCGTGCTTTTCGGAATTTTCCTGCTCGGCTTCGCGGTGACCGGCTATGTTTCGTACCACGCGCTGCAGGAGAACGCGCGCCAGGAAATCCTGCAGAACGCGCGATTGATGATGGAAGCGGCGCTGTCCTCGCGTAACTACACGACGAGCCAGGTGAAGCCGTTGCTGGAGACTCAGCTCAAGTACGCGTTCCTCCCGCAGTCGGTGCCGGCCTACGCAGCGACCGAGCAATTCAACGAACTGCGCGCGAACCATCCGGACTACGCCTACAAGGAAGCGACACTCAACCCGTCCAATCCACGCAACCGGGCGACCGACTGGGAGGCCGACATCGTGAACGCATTCCGCCAGACGCCGACCCGTGGCGAAATGGTGGGCGAACGTGATACGCCGACCGGCCGCTCCCTGTATCTCGCGCGCCCGATCCAGGTGAAGAGCGCAACCTGTCTCGAATGCCACAGCACGGTCGAAGTCGCGCCACGGACCATGATCGATCTCTACGGCAACGCCAATGGTTTTGGCTGGAAGATGCAGGAGATCATCGGTGCCCAGATCGTCTCGGTGCCGATGGCGGTGCCGATCGCACGTGCGCAACAGACTTTCACGCAATTCATGAGCTCGCTCGCGCTCGTCTTCGTCGCCATCTTCGTGCTGCTCAACGTAATGCTCTACACGATGGTGATCCGGCGCGTCACGCGGCTTGCCGGCATCGCCGACCAGGTGAGCCTCGGCAATATGGAGGCAGGTGAATTCCGATCACATAGCAGGGATGAGATCGGCGTGCTGACGGAAGCCATGGGCCGCATGAAGGCGAGTCTCGTCCAGGCGATGAAAATGCTCGACGCCTGATGACGTTCCCGCTGACGACCCGTTCTCGATGACCGACCCGCAGCGCCTCGGCAAGTACGAAATCCAGGGTGTCCTCGGCAAGGGCGCGATGGGGGTCGTGTACAAGGCGTTCGATCCGCACATCGAACGGTTCGTCGCGATCAAGACGATCCGCCGTGACACGGTTGAGCCCGAGCTCGTCGATCAGTACATGGCCCGGTTCAGAAACGAGGCCAGGGCGGCCGGACGCCTGTTCCATCCGAACATCGTCGGCGTCTACGAATACGGCGAGCATGACGATGTCGCGTATATCGCGATGGAGTACGTCGAGGGCAGCGGTCTGCGCGAGTACCTCGGTCGCCGGGCGACCTTTGACTTCGGGCTGCTCGTCGCGCTCATGTCACAGCTGCTGCAAGCCCTCGAGTTTGCCCACGACCGCGGCGTCGTCCATCGCGATGTCAAACCGTCGAATCTCATCGTCACCGGGCAAGGG
>JAEUMW010000376.1 GCA_016791345.1 Betaproteobacteria bacterium
GAACCACACGCCGCGATCGACCGCGTACCAGCTATCGGCATCGACGCGGATGATCGGCGTCGGCGAGTTGACGACGTAGGTGAGCGCGGTGCCCTCGATCGAGCGAAGCTGCGGCTCGCCGTCGATGCTCGGCTCGAAGCGGGCCTCGCCGCGGCGGACGGTGGTCGTCTGCGGCACCGAGTTCGCGATGACCGCTTCCCGCGCCTGCGGCGTGCCCGGCACGGCGGCGCGCAGGGGAGCGAGCGCGTGGTTGTCCGGGATCAGCGCGAGATCGCCGGGCAGCCGATCGGACGGCGCGAAACTCCACGGACCGTTGAGCGTCGGCGCACGGAACCAGCGCCCGGAGATCACCGTGTAGTAGTAATCGCTGCCGGTATCCAGAAGCAGCGGTGCCGACGTGTTCTTCACCCACAAGAGGTGGGTGCCCGCGATCGGCTCCAGTTGCGGCTCGCCTGTCAGCACGAGCAATTCCGCCGGCGTGGTGCTCACGTAGATCACCGGCGCGCCGCCGCGCAGGGTCGGCCGCGCCTCGCCGCCGTCGAGCAGATCGACTTCCCCACTGCCGAAACGGCGCTGCACCTCGTCGAGGCGGGACGTGTCGCCAGTGACGACCTGCCACGGACCGATCGCTTCGCGGGCCATCAGCCAGCCATCGAACGCGCGCAGGTAGTAGCGTTGCGCGCCCGAGTCGCGCAGGAGCAGCACGCGGGTGTTGATGACGCGCTCGAACGGCGTGTTGGGAACGGATCTGAAGACCGGCTGCCCGTCGATCAGCACGAGCAGCGCCGGCGAGTAGCTCACGAAGATGCGCGGCGGGTCGTTGCGTACCGGGATTCGCTCCTGCGCGGCGGCTTGCGATGGATCCAGCTGCTCGCGGCGCACCAGCCAGGTGCCGGCGGCCGCGCGCTGCAGATCGCGGAGATAGCCTTCGCCGCCGTCGGGTGCGGTCGGAAAGTTGAGCCGGTCGATGCGGATGCCCTCGAGCTTGACGAGCCCGGTTCCGCTCTCGATCCAGGTGCGCGCCTGGCCATAGGCGATGCCGTAGCGCGTTCTGTTCTCCTCCGTCACCGCGACGGCTGTACGGAACTTGAGATCGGAGCCGTTCCAGCTCTCCGCCTGCGGCTCGTAGATGCGATAGGTGATCGCGCCATTGGTCATTTCGCGTGGCCACGGCCTGTAATCGGCAGGCAGCACCGCCCCCGGTGCCGCGTCGAGCGCAGCGGCTACTGCGAACGGTGCGAGCAATCCGCAGAGCAGGGTAAAACAGGCCAGCCATCGAGGGCGCATCGCCAGTGAGTCCGTAGCTTTCAGCAAGCTGAATAACGCCATAACTGGGGCAACGGCTGACGGCGAGAAGTTCGCTCGTCGCGGTCATCGTTCACGATCCGGCTTCGCCGGCGCGCACGCTCGGCGGAAATGCATCGCACTGCCCGCATCGTGGCTGTTCCCGCAACGCCCGATGAGGCAGAATGTGTCGGTCGGATTCCAGGGACGCGCGCGCGGTTTCCCCGCGGCGCGTCGAGACCCGTAGAGGTCGCAATCCATGTGGATCCGATCCTTGGTGCACAGGAGAGGAAGATGGCAGAAGAACCGACAAGCTCGACCCCGCTCGCGTCCGCCATGACTGGAGCACTCCCGATACCGCGCCTCGCCTCGGATGCGATGAGCTACTGGGTGGATGCCTGGCAGCGCACCGTGCTGTTCTGGGACATCCTGCGTGCGCGCGGCAATGTTTACCTGGACCGCGAGAGGAAAGCCAAGCCGTCCGTACTCGTCTTCGACTACGAGATCATCGTGGACGCACGCGAGTTCGAGCAGCCGGCAAACTATGCGCTGGCCCGCATCAAGGCGCCGGCGGAATATCCCACCGACCCGACCAGGCGCCCGTTCGTGGTCATCGATCCGCGTGCCGGCCGTGGGGCGGGCAGCGGCGGCTCGAGCACGGACAGCGAAATCGGCGTCGCGCTGCGCGCCGGCCACCCGTGTTATTTCGTGATGTTCTTTCCGGAGCCGCTACCGAACCAGACGGTGGAATCGGTCGCGCGCGCCAAAGCGGTCTTTCTGCAGTACGTAAACAGGTTGCACTCGAAGGCGGAAGGCAAGCCCTTCGTGATCTGCAACTGTGAGGGCGGGTGGGCGCTC
Organism: Betaproteobacteria bacterium; assembly: GCA_016791345.1. Taxonomy (NCBI): domain Bacteria; kingdom Pseudomonadati; phylum Pseudomonadota; class Betaproteobacteria; species Betaproteobacteria bacterium. Next base: position 2,143 of record JAEUMW010000376.1, read on the forward strand.
ATGCTGCTCGCTGCCGCCGCGGCCGATCTCGTCGGCCCCATCCTGCTCACGGACGCGCCCATTTCCTACTGGGCGGACGGCGATGGCGGCGATCCGCTGCGTCCCTCGGGCGGGCTCGTGAGCGGCACCTGGTTCGCCTCGCTGGCGAACGACCTGGCCCGAGGCACGCTCGACGCGACGCAGCTCGCGGCCAACTTCCAGCGTCTCAGTCCAGCGAACACCTACTGGACGAAGCTCTACAACCTGTACGCCAACGTCGACACCGAAGGTCCGCGCTTTCTCGATTTCGAGC
>JAEUMW010000377.1 GCA_016791345.1 Betaproteobacteria bacterium
GTCTCCTCCGGCACGACGTCGGCGACATACGCGTCCGGATAGGCAAGCGACGGGACCGCCTTCCCGCGCAGCACGCGCAGGGCGTGGCGCGCACGCAGATGCAGGTAGGCGCGTCCGTCACGAACGAGACCGCGATCGTGAAAATCGGGGTGATAGGGCGTGTAGTTGATCTCGCGCGCGGTGGCGATGATCCGCGCAGGATCGCCCGCTTGCAGGGCGTCGTCGTCGAACCATACGTGACGCGTGCGATAGACGACGAGGTGCTCGCCGCCTTGCGAGACGTTGAAGATCATCCGTGCGATGCCGTAACCGGCCAGGTGCTCGACCTGATACTCCGGGGTCAGCAAGCGATAGGGGAGCAGACACTCGCGACGCGACGCGACGTCGGGGGCACTGGCCACGCACCGCTTGTATGAATCGGGAACGGGCTGAGTGATCGCGAGTCGGATCACGTGCCAAGTGCGATCGCTTTCCTTGTACGCGCAGAGAGCCACCGGGCGAGCGGTGATGCGGGTGCCGTCGGTCTCGATGAAGCTCGTCATCGGGACCTTGCCGCATTCCTCCTCCCCTTCCCTGACGCGGTCGAGAAGGACGTCCGCCCGCGCGGGCGCGGCCGCAATCTCGGCCACTGCCGATGGCGGGTAGTCGGCGAGTGGGAACGTCTCGGCCTCTTCTTCCGCATGCGCGAACGAGATGCCGCAGAGCAACATACAGAATGCAAGGCGCTTTTTCATGATGGGATTGTTTTGGCCGGATATAGTGTGCCGCTGCGATCCTTCCGCGACAACTGGTTCGAGAACCCGCGGCAGGCTTGCGCAGCCGCGCCGCGAGGTGCACGACCCGTGCCCGCCTTGCTCGAAGCGTGTGCGACCATGCCGCGTGCCGGCAATCGGCGCACCTGTGCCTCGCAGCGCTGATGCACGACCGGCCGGGAGCCCTAGGCAGCGCGGCCTTGCAAACGGTCGATCGGAGGAGAGTCGCCGCCATGAGTATCGAGCCCGGAACCCTGTGGAATGCCGTGCGCGCGCGCACCCGGCATGCGCTCGGCTGCGGTGCGCTGAGACCGATCGAGATCGAGACCCGCGTCGTCCAGCAGGAAGGCATCCCGTTTCTCGTCCGCGTGGCCACCAATCTGCGGCGCAAGGACGCCGCGCGGGCAGAGCATGCGGAATCGAGTCGCGCGGCCGGAAAAGCGGTCGACCCGTTTCAGCCCTACGAGGAGGACCTGTTCGTAACAGACCTCCCGCCCTCGCACTTCTGCCTCCTCAACAAGTACAACGTGATCGATCACCACCTGCTGATCATCACGCGCGACTACGCCGACCAGGAAGAGCTGATCACGCCAGAGGACTTCGCGGCGCTGTGGGCGTGTCTTGCCGAGATCGACGGCGTCGGACTCTACAACGGCGGCAAGACCGCCGGCGCCAGTCAGCCGCACAAGCATCTGCAGCTCGTGCCGGTGCCGCTGGCCGCGGTCGGTGCACCGATTCCGATCGAGCGCGCGTTCGATCGGATCCCGCCTGGCAGCGACGTCACGCGCAGCGATCGGCTGCCGTTTCGCCACGCCTTCGCCCGGCTCGATCCTTCACACATCCGCACTCCTGCCACGGCGGCGGAAGAAACGTTCCGGCTCTATCGCGCGATGCTCGCCGCGATGGGTATCAAGGGTGTCGCTGCTGGCGGCGTGATCCGGCAGTCCGCCGCGTACAACCTGCTCCTCACCCGCCGCTGGCTGCTGCTG
>JAEUMW010000378.1 GCA_016791345.1 Betaproteobacteria bacterium
GCTGGATCTCCTCCTCCAACCTCGCGAGATCGGCAAGGATCGCCTTCGGTGTCCGGTGCTCCACCGCCTCGTGCACTAGTTCCCTATATCGGTTGAGCGAGAGGTCGTAGCCCTGCGCGGCGATGTCGGCCTTGGGCACGCAAAAGCTCTGTGCGGTGCGCGACCGCTCGCGCTCGGCCCCTGAACGCTCGACCCAGCGCGCAAGCACGTCAGGCAGGTTGTTCTTCGGGTGCTCGTCGGGCGAAAGGACTGGATTCCGGCTTTCCCCGGAATGACGGCTGGGAACCGGACCGAGCAAATCCTCGGGAAGCAGCGGCGTGCGCTTGTCGTCGAGGCTCCAGCCGTCGGCCTCGACATCGTAGAACCAGACGTGATCCGTGCCGCCCGAGTTGGTCTTGGTGAAGACGAGGATCGCGGTGGAGACGCCTGCGTAGGGCTTGAACACGCCGCCGGGCAGCTTGACGATAGCGTCGAGCTTCTGATCTTCGACCAGCATCTTGCGCAGCGTCTTGTGCGCGTTGCTCGATCCGAACAGCACGCCGTCCGGCACGATCACCGCCGCGCGCCCGCCGGGCTTGAGCAGCCGCAGGAAGAGCGCGAGAAAAAGCAATTCGGTCTTCTTGGTCTTGACGATCGAGAGCAGATCCTTGGCGGTGTTCTCGTAGTCGAGGCTGCCGGCGAACGGCGGATTCGCGAGCACCAGCGTGTACTTCTCCTCCTCGCCCGCATGGTCCTGCGCGAGCGAGTCGCGGTAGCGGATGTCCGGGTTCTCGACGCCGTGCAGCAGCATGTTCATGCTGCCGATGCGCAGCATGGTGTTGTCGAAATCGAAGCCGTGGAACATGCGGTGATGGAAATGCTCGCGCTGCGCCGGATCGTGGAGGATGTTCGGATGACGCTCGCGCAGGTACTCGCCCGCGGCGACGAGATAGCCTGCCGTGCCGCAAGCCGGGTCGCAGATCACATCGAGGGGCTGCGGTGCGGTCAGCTCGACCATCAGCCGGATAATGTGCCGCGGCGTGCGGAACTGGCCGTTCTGGCCGGCGGTGGCGATCTTGCCGAGCATGTACTCGTAGACGTCGCCCTTCGTGTCGCGGTCCTCCATCGGCACCGCGTCCAGCAAATCCACCACCTTCATGAGCAGTGCCGGCGTCGGAATGGTGAAGCGCGCATCCTTCATATGGTGCGCGTACGTCGAGTCGTCGCCGCCCAGCGTGCGCAGGAACGGGAAGACGTGCTCGCCGACGACGGCGTACATTTCCGCCGGCGCGAAGTGCTTGAAGCGCGACCAGCGGAAATCTTCGTAGGTGCGTCCCTTCGCGTCCTTTCCCTCCGGGAAGATGCGCCTCTCCATCGGGCGCTTGAGCCGGTTGGCCTTGTTCTCCTCCAGCGTGTGCAGGTCGTCGAGCCGGCGGATGAAGAGCAGATAGGTGATCTGCTCGATGACTTCGAGCGGATTGGAGATGCCGCCGGACCAGAAGGCGTCCCAGATGCGGTCGATCTGACTCTTGATGGTGCCGGTGATCATTCAGTCGCCCTCGTGAGGAAAGAGTCATGGCTCGCGCGGCGCAATATACCGCAGGTAGACGCTAGGACATCAGGGTAAGGATTGCCCCGGCACGAGCACTATGCAGTGCTGCCGAAGAGCAGCAGGTCGGCAGACCAGGCCAGGGGCGGGTCCGGCGGCAGCGGTGCCGGCACGAACGCCTCGAACGGCTCCCCCGCAGTCGAGACCGTCACGTATTTGCCGGGAGTGGGACGGTGCATGGGCGCGCCGAACCTAAAATAGGCCGAAGCGCTATGTTAGGTTGCGCGGTTAACCTGAATCAACGCAGGTGGTTGATCGAGGATCCTCCTCGGAAGGCGCGGACCGTCACCCTCGTGGCTTCGTGGGTGCCACCCACGCAGGCCAATCTGCTATACGTCGCTCGTGACCGCTCACCATATGGTCCGAAGCGACGGCAGGCCGCGCAACCGGGGGTCGCCCGTAACGAGAGTTGCTCCCAGGACCACGGTCGTGGCGGCGATGACGCGGTCTGCGGGATCGCCGTGCATGGGCTCGCTCAAGCTACCGGCGAGGTTCGCGATCTCGGCTGAGACCGGCTCGAAGCGCAGTTCGGGGATACTGCACGCGTCGGCGAGCCACTGATCCACCGGCACGCTGAATTGCAGCCGGCCACGACGCACGGCTGTCGCAACCTCCAGAACGCTGATGGTGGAGGCGACTATTTCGCCCGCTGCGGTGTGCTTGCTGATAGCGCGCTTCGCCGCGGTTGAAAGCCCCGGAGCCTGCGTCAACCACCACACGAGAACGTGTGTGTCGAGGACGATCAACGATTCATCTGCCATTCCTCGGCGGGCGCTGCCGGTTCGAGCGGAGCGTCGTATCGAACGAGACTGCCGCGCAGCCGCGCACGCGCCGCTTCTCCCACCTCGGCTTCCGGCAGCGGCGGAGAAATCTCTGCGATCACCCGACCGCGGGACGTCACGCGTATGCGTTCTCCGCGCTCCACTCGAGCGAGGTATTCCGGCAGGTGCTGGCGCAGCGTGGTGATGTTGACGTCAGTCATGGCACTCCTCGATGTACAGATTAACTGTACGCATGGACGGCAAAGCCGTCAATCGACCCTCTGGGCACGAGCGACGCCGACTGTGAGGCCCGCATTCGTACCACGACCTCTCTCGTTCTCCCATTCCCGGCACAACCCCATATAATCCGCCCGAACGGCGCATCCGGGCGCCGCAGCGAACCGCCATCTCCGAGGCTCTCGTGAACGACCTCCGCTCCGCCCGCTCTCCCTC
>JAEUMW010000379.1 GCA_016791345.1 Betaproteobacteria bacterium
CGCTGTACGGCGCGCGCTACGACGTCGAGAGCGAGATCACGGTCACCGCGGGGGCCACGCAGGCGATCTTCACCGCGATCGCCTGCGCGGTGCGCCCGGGCGACGAGGTGATCGTGTTCGAGCCGGTGTACGACAGCTACGTGCCGTCGATCCTGCTCAACGGCGGCACACCGGTGTACGCGCGTCTTTCGCATCCCGACTACCGCCCCGACTGGGCCGCCGTGCGCGAACTCGTGACGCCCCGCACGCGCATGATCGTGATCAACTCACCGCACAATCCGAGCGGCAGCACGCTCTCGGCGCAGGATCTGGCGGAACTCGAAGCGATCGTGAGCGACACCGACATCCTGGTGGCGAGCGACGAGGTGTACGAGCACATGGTGTTCGATGGCGAGCGTCACGAGAGCGTCGCGCGCCATCCGCGACTGGCCGAGCGGAGCTTCGTCGTGTCGAGCTTCGGCAAGACCTACCACGTCACCGGCTGGAAGATCGCCTACTGCCTCGCGCCGCGTGTGCTCATGGCCGAGTTTCGCAAGGCCCACCAGTTCGTCGTCTTCTGCGTGCACACGCCGTCGCAGCTCGCGCTTGCCGATTTCATGCAGCGTGGCGACTGGTACGCGGAGCTCGCGACGTTCTACGAAGCGAAGCGGGATTCCTTCCGGCGCTCGCTCGCCGGTTCGCGCTTCGATCTGCTGCCCTGCCGTGGCACCTACTTCCAGCTCGCGAGCTACCGGAGGATCTCGGAGGAGGGCGACCGCGCGCTCGCCGAGCGGCTGACGCGGGAGATCGGCGTCGCGTCGATCCCGGTCTCGGCATTCCATGCGAATGGCGAGGACCGCAAGGTGCTGCGTTTCTGCTTCGCCAAATCGGAGGAAACGCTGGCGCGTGCAGCCGAGCGGCTGCGCTCGCTGTAGGCGAACACAGCGCCAGCGTGGCGATCGAGCGGAGCGCAGGTCAGCGGATCAACGTCCTCCCGCGGCAATCAGATCTCTTCCGAATCCCACGGCGCATAGCTGCCGAACACGAGATCGCGGTAGGCGTGCCACGTCGCGTGACCGAGCAGCGGCAGGATCACCACGAGACCGAGCATGAGGGTGGCAAAGCCGATGGCGGTGAGCACGGCGATGATGGCCGCCCACAGCGCCATTGCGCCCGGATTGGCGATGACGGTCTTGATGCTCATCGCCACCGCGGTGCGCGTATCGGCGCGACCGTCGAAGATCATCGGCGCGGCAACGGCAGACAGCAGGAACGCGACGACCGCGAATACGGCACCAGTGGTCATATAGGTGAGGAAGAAGCTGCCGTACTTGCCATCGGAGATGACCTGGTACGCGCTTTCCGCCACCGACGGCAGATGACCGCCGAAGGCCTGCTGGAACAGCGCACTCGACAGCCATGCCCAGACGAGGGCCAGCGCCGCCAGCACCAGGCCGAGGCCGATGAGCGATCTGCCGTGCCGAATCGCGCCTTCGAGCGACGCGTCGAATGAGGCGCGCTCGCCGGCGTGGCGCAGGCGGGACAGCTCGTAGAACGCCGCGGCGAGCAGCGGCCCGACCAGCAGAAAGCCGGACACCGCAGCGGCCACCAGCGCGACGTGGGTGCTGCACAGCACTAGCACGACGTTGCCGAGCACGGCCAGGGTGAGCCCGTGGGCGAGGCTGGGGCCGGGATGGGCGCGCAGATCGTCCCAGCCGCGCTGCAACCAGACGAAGGGGCGCGAAGTCTCGACGTGCGCAACGTCGGGAAGTGCAGCCCGGGATTCGAAGCCCGAAATCGAGGTATCCATCCTGCTCCTCCTTGTCGATCGAATGAGAAAACGGCTGCGGAACACTGGAACCTGAAATCGTGCGCCGGTCGCAGCGGGGTTTCAAGCGATGTGCATGCTGCGCCGCGGCGCCGCGGGCAGGGGGTCGACCGGCTGACAAACCAAAGAAAACGGACCCGATCGCTCGGGTCCGCTCGAAGATGACGATTGCGTCGCGGTGGTCAGTTACGATTGTGGCTGGCTTCAGGGCGCCTTTGGTCCGCCAGACCTCGCCTGCATGCCGGGTGCAAAGAGGTCTCCGGCGTTAGGGATGCAGAACCCCGACGCCGACGAATAACCTCCCGCCCCGACGGCGGGCAGGGAAAACGTGATGTCGGTCGCTTTCTTGTCGCCATTCGGGTCGGTGTCCTTGTGCCCGTTCAGTATGGTGAGCTGCGGATGGTCGAACGGCGCCTTGTCGCACTGTACGCGCGGGTCGGTGAGCGACTTCAGGAAACGCTCCAGCGCAGCCAAGTCATCGTTTGCGGCGGTCTTGCCGGCGCACTCCGGTGGCGGGTTGCCAGTCACCGGGTCGGGGTCGCAGTCGAGCAGACCCAGCGCAAGGACCGTCCCCGTCGTATTGGTGTCGCAGTTGGCCACGCCGGCCAAGGGGTATGGCTGGTTGCCATCGGGACCGGTCCCCGTGTTGTCGCCCGAGGTGCACGCTGTCCCGGCAGCGCGCTCTGTAAGCGCGTTGGCCGCCGTGATGTCGCGCCGGTTCAAGCCGCGGTTGTAGAGCTTGAGCGCTTGCCGCAGGCTCGGGTAACCGCCCCAACTGAAGTACGGCGGCGTGAGGGCAACGTTGCGCAAGCCCGGCGCCTTGGCGGCGCCGTCCACCCCGAGCACAGGGGCGAGTCCTGCCACGCCGAGAGGATTCGGTGTGGCCGGGGCACCTCCCGCGACGGCCCGCTGCAGCACCGGGTCGACGAGGTACTTCGGGTCGTTCCCGTTCGCGAGGTAGTTCTGGAGTTGCCGACTGAACGAGAGCGGGTTGCCGTGAGGATCTTCCCCGCCGTTAATGCGGTCGGTGAACACAGGCCGAAGGCCGACGCTCATGGTTCCCTGGTCATGGCGATGCACGCCGCCGAGGTTCTTCCCGACCTGGATTATCAGGGTAAACGGCTCGCCATTCTGAAAGGCCGCTTGGCTCAGCATCGGAGGAGTGGGTCGACCCACGCCGCCGCCCGGGGCGTTATGACACACGAAGCAGTTGCCGCCCCGTATGCCGTCCGCCGCAGGCGGCCCCGGAGCGAAACGGGAGAAGATCGTGCAGCCGCGAACCAGGAGCGGATCCACGTCGGCGGCTGCCGTGCAGTTCCCTCCCGGAGCGAAGTTCGGGAGAACCGTCAACTTGCCCGCGGCCACCAGGCTGTCGAACTCGCTCTGGTCGGATACCAGAGTCCGCTCGTAAAGCATGATCGAGATGCCCCAGAACATGGAAAAATTCATCGCCATCTGGCTGTGACCCAAAGGCGCCTTCACCAGCTGCCCGTTGGCAATCTTGAACAATCCAGCCGCCGACCAGTATTTCGGGTCGAACGCTCTCGAGATC
>JAEUMW010000380.1 GCA_016791345.1 Betaproteobacteria bacterium
TGCGGCGGCTGGGACAACGACTATCATCCGGTCGCGACCGCGGCCGCGGTGACCGCGACGGTGGCCGTGACGTCCGCGGTGGTCGGCTCCATCGTGCGCAGCGTCCCGCCCAGCTGCGTTCCGGTGAATTACGGCGGGATGATCTATCAGCAGTGCGGCAGCACCTGGTACATGCCGCAGGGGTCACAGTACGTGGTGGTGAATCCGCCCTATTGAAGCGGAGTGCGCCCCTCAACGCGGGCAGTTCCTTCCAAACGGGGAGCAGCGCTCCGCTGTGCCGCGTCCGCCTGCAGATGCGGGCCATCCGCGGGCTTGAGCATCGGTTGAGGAAACCCGACGTGATCGAAGGAGCTGCTTCAGCGAAAGTCGTCCGCGAGCACTTTCGGCGAGCGATCGATGCTGAACAGCACGGCGATGAGAAGGACTGTTGCGATCAGCATCAGCAGCGGACCGAACAGCGAAAAGACCAGCGGCACCGAGTAGTAGTAGGCGCGCACCCCGATGCTGTGCCAGCTGCCCGCGCGATTGAGATGCAGTGCTACATGGTCGGGGGAGATCGTACGGTGCCGCAGCGTTTCCGGCACGTTGATCATGAAACCGACATGGATGAAGAGCCGGATCGCGAGGGTAAAGGAGAAGAAGGCGAGGAAGAGATCGAGCAGCAGGAACACCACCTTGAGCGTCCACAGCGAGGGGTGCGAACTGCCGAAGATGTTGAGGCTGTGCCAGGTCGTCTCGAGCTTGTCGCTTTGCCCGCTCAGCGAGAGCACGCCCAGCATCAGCAGGACCGCGGTGGAGGCGAGAAAGGTCGGGCCCATGATCGCGTTGCGCAGGGTCTGCACCGCCAGAATGTCCTTGCCCGGTGTGGTCATGATGCTGTGAACCCATGCCGCCCGCGCAGCGGCGTTGACACCCTGCACCGTATAGAACCGATCGCCGCGCACCTTGCTCCAGCGGAACAGCTCGTAGGCCGCGAGCAGCAGCATGCACCCCAGGAAACCCCAGAGTTCGGCGCCCAACTGGTCCATACCTGGCACGCGCGCTTCTCCGGCGAAGGCCTGGCCGCGTTTCGCGCGAGCCAGTTGCGGTGCCAGATTATAGCGCTGTCAATCACCACCCGCCGACATGCACCCGGGCACGGTGTTAAGAGCACATGATCTGTCCGGATGAGTAGCACGTAATCTGTCCGGTTTTGGGGTGGGAGATGGAAGCACCTCGGAGCCGGGCACGATGGCTACAGGAGACCCGGACGATGAGATTCGAAGAGGCGTATGCAGGATGGCAGGCGGGGCGGTTGCGGCAGGAGGAAGCAGCGCGGCTGCTTGGGGTGTGCGAGCGCAGCTTTCGGCGCTACATCGATCAAAAAATCAGACAGTCCCCCGCGAGACGCGTCTTAAAAGCCCGACGTCGCTTCCGTTGGGGGCGCTGACTGAATGTCCGGCACGTTGCGTTGATTGTTTGCGAATTTCTCGGCCACTCCACAAATAGAATCGGCTAGCGCGGATCCGTTATTTCCGCCGTCGCGAACATAGTCATAGCTCTCGATGAGTTTTCCGTCCAAATCCCATTCGACAAGCTTCCCCATGCCCTTGCCGCAGTCTTCCGCGGTTACGCCCATCCGATAGAAATGCGTGCGCCCCATGCTTCGATCGCGGGCAATAATGGTCGCCAAGGGCATGTCGTTGTTGTTTTTCTTGAACTCGAAAGAGCCCTTCCGGACGTCAAATACTCCGACCTGCGTCCAATGTTCGTCGTTTGCTATTGCTGCCGGTCCCGGGGCGCTGGCGCACCCGGTTAAGCTCCCGGCCAAGAGCGCCGCCAATAAAGTCTTGTTCACGCTATTCCCCTTACTTGTAAATGTCCGCCCGCATCCCCGCGCGCCGGCGCCAGAAACACCATGGTAGGCGGGTACCGCTTTTCACCGAGGCGTGGCCGACGAGAGTGCCCTGGCACTTCCTGCCATCGCCGCGAGACACGCACCGAGGTGCCGCGCCCCGACTCGCAGGAAAGTTGTGCAGCCTTTGCTCCTGGCAGGCGGTGTGGTATACCCACGCACTGAGTGGTGCTGTGAGGTGGCTACCACTTGAAACTTGTGGGTAGATTCGCGGGTATATTCTCAAGCTGAAGGTGCAGGGCTCCCGCCATCATTGGAACTGCGGCCGAAAAGCGGTGCCCGCAGTCCACTCGACCCTTACGTCAGTTGGTTCAATAGTGCTGTTCTGCACACCATTCGCTTCCGGATCGTCCATACGACGCTCGGCATGGGATTGCGCACTCCTCACCTGTGTCGTGCTTCCGCGAACGCGACAGGTAGATCCCGGCAGTGAGAAGGTCCTTGTGATGCAGGACTTGGCTCGATCGGGCCTCTCGACATTTTTGTTCGGCAGTCGACTACTCACTTGCACCGAAGGTCGTATAGGCGTGGTGCGGGCCTTTCTATCGTCCGGCGCTCCGGACCGAAATCACGACTCAATGCTTCGTACGGACGATTCCGTACGGAACTCGGTGACCTGAGATGCCAGGAGAATCAGCACTCGCCGGTCTGCGGGTGATCGAGATGGGGACGCTGATCGCGGGACCGTTCGCCGCGCGGTTGCTGGCGGAGTTCGGCGCAGAGGTGATCAAGATCGAATCGCCCGAAGGAGGAGACCCGCTGCGTTCGTGGCGCAAGCTCCATCAGGGCACTTCGCTTTGGTGGTTTCTCCAGGCGCGCAACAAGAAGTCGGTCACCGTCAACCTGAAGAGCGAAGCCGGTCAAGGGATCGTGCGCGAACTTGCCGCGACCGCGGACGTGCTGATCGAGAATTTCCGCCCCGGCACGCTGGAAAAATGGGGGCTGGGTTGGGAGGCGCTGTCGGGGCTCAACCCGCGGCTCGTGATGGTGCGCATCTCGGGGTTCGGTCAGACCGGGCCGTACCGTGACCAGCCCGGTTTCGGCGCGATTGGCGAGTCCATGGGCGGGCTTCGCTTCCTCACGGGATATCCGGATCGTCCGCCGGTGCGCGTCGGCGTAAGCATCGGGGACTCGATCGCGGCGCTGCATGCCGTGATCGGGACGCTCGCGGCGCTGCGGCACCGCGACCGGACCGGCAAAGGGCAGGTGGTCGATGTTGCGCTCTACGAGGCGGTCTTCAATCTCATGGAGAGTCTGCTGCCGGAGTACGGCATGTTTCGGATGGTGCGCGAGCGCACGGGCAGCTCTTTGCCCGGCATCGTGCCATCCAACACCTACGTGACCCGCGACGGTAAGTACGTGGTGATCGGTGCCAATGCGGACAGCATCTTCAGGCGCATGATGCGCGCGATCGGGCGCGACGATCTGGCCGACGACCCCGAACTCACCCACAACGATGGCCGCGTAGCGCGCACGGAGACAATCGAGCAGGCGATCAGCGCGTGGACGTCGCAGCACGATCTCGACGACATCCTGCGGGTGCTGGGCGCGGCCGAGGTGCCGAGCGCCAAGATCTACGACATTGCGGACATCGTTGCCGACGCACACTACCAGGCGCGGGGGATGATCGAACAACTGCATCTCGCCGATGGGCAGACGCTGCTTGCGCCCGGCATCGTGCCGAAACTTTCCGCCACACCCGGAGCCACGGCGTGGCTCGGCCCGGAACTCGGCGCGCATACCGCCGAGGTGCTGTCGGAACTGGGCTACGACACGGCTGCCATCACTGCGCTGCGTGCCGAAGGTGTGATCTGATTCACCATTCCGATCCCAACTGCACGTGACGAATCCGCAGTCTGCACTTGCCGCCGGCGTGCGGCCCGTCGAGGTCTGGGCGTGGGCGATGTTCGACTTCGCCAACTCGGGCTACACGACCGTCGTCCTCACCGCGATCTTCAGTGCCTACTTCGTCTCGGTCGTCGCCGAGAACGCGGCCTGGGGCACTCTGGCGTGGACGCTGAGCCTCGCCGTGTCGTATGCCCTGATCATGTTCACGGGTCCGCTCGTCGGTGCCTACGCCGACGCCCATGCGGCGAAGAAGCGCGTGCTGATGGTGACGACGGCGGCCTGCGTGCTCGCCACCGCGGCGCTGGCAACGGTTGGCCGCGCCGACCTCGCGCTCGCCATCGCCCTGATCATCGTGTCGAACTACTGCTTCGGCACCGGCGAGAACCTGATCGCGGCCTTCCTGCCGGAGATCGCGGACGGCGAGTCGATGGGCAAGGTGTCGGGTTGGGGATGGGCACTCGGTTACGTCGGCGGATTGCTCAGTCTGGGGCTGTGTCTCGCCTATCTGAAATGGGCGAGCGACCGCGGGGTTGCCACGGAGGCCGCCGTGCCGGTCACCATGCTGATCACGGCGGGCCTGTTTGCGCTTGCCAGCCTGCCCACGTTCCTGCTTCTGAAGGAGCGGGCCGTGCCGCAAGCCGGTCCGGCGCGGCTCTTCCACGACACGTTCGGGCGCCTCGGCGAGACGGTCCGCCGTGCGCGCCGCTTCCAGGATCTGTGGCGGTTTCTGGTGTGCATCGTGTTCTATCAGGCGGGCATCCAGGCGGTGATCAGCCTCGCTGCGATCTACGCGGAGCAGGCGATGGGTTTCACGACGAAGGAAACATTGACGCTCCTGCTCGTCACCAACGTGACCGCCTCCGTCGGTGCGCTGCTCTTTGGACAGGTGCAGGACCGGATCGGCCACAAGGCCACCCTCACCATCACGCTGCTCTGCTGGATCGGCACCATCGCGCTGGTGTGGGCGGCGGGAGGTCCGGTCGCGTTCTGGATCGCCGCAAACTGCGTCGGCATCTGCCTCGGTGCGAGCCAGTCGGCCGGGCGGGCGCTGGTGGGCTACCTGTCGCCGGAGAAGCACGTGGCGGAGTTCTTCGGCCTGTGGGGACTGGCGGTGAAGCTCTCGGCCATCCTCGGGCCAGTCACCTACGGTCTGGTGTCGTGGCTTTCCCGCGGCGACCATCGGCTTGCGATGATGATGACCGGCAGCTTCTTCCTCGTCGGCCTCGTGCTGCTCCACACGGTCAACGTCAGGCGCGGGCGTGAAGCGACGCTCGCTTACAACACGCCCGCCTGACGGCGGGGTGCGCTCAGGTCGGCGGGGCGAGGACGCCGCGCAGCCAGCGCGAGATGTCCGCCACTTCCTCCCAGACGACCGAGTGCTCCATCTGGTATTCGTGCCACTGCACGTCGTAGCCGAGCCGCTCCAGCAACTGCCGCGACGACCCCGCAAGCCAGAGGGGAATGATCGGATCCGCAGTCCCGTGCGCCATGAAGATCGGCACATCGCGATTGGCGGGCGACATCTCGGCTTCGAGCGTCTTCGACACCGGCACATAAGTGGACAGCGCCAGAATTCCAGCCAGGCGCTCGGGGTAGCGCAGTCCCGTGTGCAGGGCCATCGCGCCGCCCTGCGAGAACCCGGCGAGCACGATGCCCCGGGAGGGAATGCCGCGCTCGTTCTCGTGCCGGATCAGTGCCTCGATCATCTCCTGCGACTCGCGCACGCCGGCTTCGTCCTCGCGGCGCGAAAAATCGTCGCTCACCACGTCGTACCAGGCGCGCATCTGGAAGCCGCCGTTGATGGTGACTGCGCGCACCGGAGCGTGCGGGAAGATGAAGCGGATCGGCCGCACCGGCAATTCCATCTCGTCGATGATCGGCACGAAGTCG
>JAEUMW010000381.1 GCA_016791345.1 Betaproteobacteria bacterium
GCCGGTCCGCGCCCGAGCTTCACCGCTGTGAACACGACCGCGAGGAGAAACACCATGACGATGTTCGCCAGCTCGAAGTACGGAAACAGCAGGCTCGCGACAACTGCGGCGGCGACGCACACCCCTGCCGACCACGCATAACCGCGCCAAGCCTCAGGACGCGGTGACAACGATGCCCTTTCCTCGTCTGACATCGTGCGTTCCGCCGCCGCATCGATGTCCTCCGGCGCGATCTCGATCACGTCCACGTCGGGCGCGAGATATCCCAAGCGGTCGGAAAGGGATGCGCCCCACAATCGTCGCCATCCCGCCGCGGGGCGGGGCGGACGCTCAACCACCAAGCGCGAGATGTTGTGGCTACGAGCGTGCTCGATCAGACCCTCGGCAATCTCGTGACTCGGAACTGTCGTAGTCTCCGCACCCAGCTCCTCCGCCAGCTTGAGCGTGCCGAGGATGCGCCGGCGCTTCGCCTCGGGGAGGCGCTGCAACCGCGGCGTTTCCACGTACACGGCGTGCCAGGGTGCGTCGAGACTGTCGGCCAGGCGCGCCGCCGCGCGCACTACCTTGTTGCTGCCGACACCGGGTCCGACACACGCGAGCAGCGCGTCCTGCGTCTGCCAAACCCGCCCGATCGACTTCTCGCGTCGATATGCGCGCACCTCCTCGTCGACGCGATCGGCGGCCTGGCGCAGAGCGAGTTCGCGCAGCGCGATCAGATTGCCCTTGCGGAAGAAGTTGCGGATCGCCCGCTCGGCCTGGTGCGGCAGGTAGACCTTGCCTTCCTTCAGGCGCTGCAGCAGATCGTCCGGCGGCAGGTCGACCAGCACCACCTCGTCGGCCTCGTCGAACAGGCGATCGGGCACCGTCTCGCGCACGCGGATGCCCGTGATGCCGCCGACCACGTCGTTCAGGCTTTCCAGGTGCTGGACGTTGATGGTGGTATAGACGTTGATGCCCGCGCGCAGCAGCTCCTCGACGTCCTGGCAGCGTTTCGGGTGACGCGATCCGGGCGCGTTGGAATGCGCCAGTTCGTCGACCAGGATGAGCTCGGGATGGCGCGCGAGCGCGGCGTCGAGATCGAACTCGTCGAGGCGCGACCCGCGGTGGTCGATCGGCTTGCGCGGCAGCACTTCCAGACCTTCCAGCAACGCCGCCGTCTCTGCACGCCCGTGCGTCTCGACCAAGCCGACGACGACATCGGTCCCTGCGGACCGCGCCGAGCGCGCGGCGTTGAGCATCGCGTAGGTCTTGCCGACGCCCGCCGAGGCGCCGAAGAAGATGTGCAGCTTCCCGCGCTTCGCCTTCGTCTCGTCGAGCTGCAGGCGTTCGAGCAGTTTGTCTGGATCAGGACGCGCGTCGGCCACGGGCATTTTCCACTGCTGCAATGGGCATCAAAGCGAGTTTACGCCGGGTGGCGCCCGCTCCGCCGCGGCTCGTCCGCGCCAGACGTTGAGCAGCATGGAGAGCTTCTGGCCACCGCGCAGGCGCTCGTCCGACAGCGAGTCGAGGAATTCGGAGAGCCGCTTCGACTTGGAGATGACATAGAGAATGAGCGCCAGCGTCGGCAGGAACACGAGCGTGAAATAGACGATCTTCAAGGCGAGCGGACTGTCCGCCTCGGCGAGGAGGTTCATGCCGAAATAGCCGGTCACGATGTTCACCACGAGCCCGAAGACGGTGACCACCGTGAGCCGCACTACCGTATCGGCCTGGCGTCTCAGTTGATCGCTGTCCAGATAGTAGGTCATGTCCTGGATGCGCTGACGGACTTCTTCGTAGAGCCGTTCCGTGCCGAGATGCGTGGTCCACATGCTGAAGATTTCCCGAGCCTGAGCCTGGTCGGAGACTTCGTGAAACCAGTAGCGGTGCGTGAAGCGAAGAAAGATGCCCTGCGTTTCCCGAATGGAGCGTTTGAACGCGCGAATCGAATCGGCGCGGTGAATGTCGAGCTTGCTGATCGCGACCACCAGCCTGTCTGCGAGCATGAGCAGCGCCGCCTTGTGAAAATGAGCCATCAGCCCGAACAGGAAGTACTGATGGCGGAACTGGCTCAGCACGCCCGTCGCCTGATCGGTGAAGAACGGCTCGTCTGCGTTGCCGATGATGGTGAATGCGTGACCGTTGCAGATGAAGCGGGTGTCCGGCCAGTCGTGCGGCCGACTTTCCTCCCAGTAGCGGTCGTAGCAGTAGCGCGACTCGAAATCGCGCAGGAACCGTTTCGAGTAGGGCCAGATTTCGGGGTCTCCCGGCCGAGTGACGAGGCCGATGCGGATCAGATCTCCGCGCGAAAGACGCGTCCGATCGTCGAACGCCAGATAGCCCATCAGCGGCATGCGCTGGTACTCGATCTCCCGATAGCGCATTGCGCCCGGTTCGGCGGAGTGATGCAGGACGAGCGGCCGCATCAGGTACCCCCAGTGAGCGGCGACGTGCGTGACCCGGTACTGGCAGACATGGGTGAGATAGCGGTCACGCTTCTCGTAATCCGAGGCGCTCAGAATGCTGCCGTCCCAGCCGAGCCACTCGACCCGTTCGGCGCAGTGTCCGCCGCGGCCACTCGGCTCCCAATGCGTGGGATAGGCGCGTCCGAAGCGATAGCGGACATCGAGCGCACGCGCGAGCGGCAGATCGTTCGCGAAGATTTCGACCACCAGAATGGCTATGTCGATATCGAAGAAGAGATAGAGATCGACGTGCGCGACGTCGAACAGCACCGCGCGCGGATCGCCCGGAAAGGTCACCCGTGCCTGTGCTACATCCTCGCGCCGGAACACGCGAATCGGCGATCGACCGTAGGTGCCCTCGCCGTCGATTGCGGCACCTTCTCCGAAGAGAAACCGCTGCACGTACGGGAGGAACGTGACGAACTCCTTATAGTGGCGCTCGGTGAACTGCGTCGGGTCGCTCGGGAACTCGTCCACCACTTCCTTCCAGACCGCTTTGCCCCCGGCGTCGACCGGAAGCTCCCAGTGCCTCTGAATCTGTCCGCCCTCGTTGCGCGGGACGAGTTGCACCGGCCACATGCAGATCTGACGGAAGTTCCTCACCACTGGCAGTTCGTCCCGGTGACGCGGGGCCAGAAACTCGTCGGATGCCGGTGTGGGTTCGCTTTCCATTGCTGTTCTTCTCAGCGTTCGCGGCTGCTCCCGCCCCGGCGTCGCCTCGCCAGCCATTCGGCCAAGGCCGCGGCCACCGCGAGCGGGACGACGATTGCTGCCAGGGTCAATAGCAGGAGCACGGTTGAGTCACCCGCAACCATGTCGTGAAGACCGTGCTGGCCTCGGTTCTAATGGCTCGCCGCGGCATCGAGGCCGAGGTTGAGCTTGAGCACGTTCACCCGAGGTTCACCAAGCACGCCGAACTGCCGATCTTCGGTGAACTGCGCCACCAGGGCGCGAATTATCGAGGGATCCACACCTCGCGCCTGCGCCACGCGCTCGACCTGGTACGCCGCCGCGGCCGGGCTGATGTGAGGATCGAGCCCGCTGCCGGACGCGGTGACGAGGTCGACCGGAACCGCCGTCTGGCTGGCTGGATCGGCCTCGCGGAGTGCCTTGAGCCGTGCGGCGACGGCGTCGGTAAGTGCCGAATTCAGCGGCCCCTGATTGGAGCCGCCCGAGGCGGCTGCGTTGTAAGGGAACGGGGCGGTTGCCGAAGCGCGCGACCAGAAGTACTTCGGATCGGAGAACGGCTGACCGATGAGCTCCGAACCGACCGCCTTGCCGTCGCGTTCGATGAGGCTGCCGTTTGCCTGGTGAGGGAAGACCGCCTGCGCGATGCCGGTGACGGCGAGCGGATAGGCGAGCCCGGTAAGGATGCTCATGAACACCAGCATGACGAGGGCGGGGCGAAATTCGTGCAGCATTCTTCAGACTCCGGATTCGAGATCGATTGCGCGCACCGCCAAGGGCGCGGCGTTGGCAGAGTTCGAGGCGGTGGCGGATTCGTACTGACGGGCGACCCGGCCGTAGCGGAAGTTCACGACAACCGATAGCGTGAGGACGACTGCGAGAAGGCCCGCAATGACACGGCCAAGGATTCTCGCGCCTGCGTCGCTCGGGCAGGGGACGCGCGCTTCCGCCGACGACCATCGATGCCCGCGATCGGCAACGCGATCCCACTGCACACAGCCACTATCCTGCAACAGCGCTTTGGTCATCGTATGCATCGTTCGCATTTCGGATCGGGGCTCTGGACACAGGATAGTCGGCGCGCCAAAAACGCCCGATAAAGACTCCGCGCCAATGCGTAAAGGTTTCGTAAACACTCTTGAGCGCTCTCGGTCAGGCCAATCCAATCGCCGACAGCAAGACGTCGATGACCTTGATCCCGGCGAAGGGCACGATCAGTCCGCCGACGCCGTAGATCCACAGGTTCTTGCGCAGCACCGCGGCAGCACCGAGGGGCCGGTACTTGACCCCCTTCAGCGCGAGCGGGATGAGCGCGATGATGATGAGCGCGTTGAAGATCACGGCGGAGAGGATCGCGCTCGCCGGGCTGGCGAGGTGCATGACGTTCAACGCATTGAGCTGCGGGTAGGTGGTCGCGAACGCCGCCGGAATGATCGCGAAGTACTTGGCGACGTCGTTGGCGATCGAGAACGTGGTGAGGGCGCCGCGCGTCATCAGGAGCTGCTTGCCGGTCTCGACGACCTCGATCAGCTTGGTCGGGTTGGAGTCAAGGTCGACCATGTTCCCGGCCTCCTTCGCCGCCTGCGTGCCGGTGTTCATCGCCACCGCCACGTCGGCCTGCGCCAGCGCCGGCGCGTCATTGGTGCCATCGCCGGTCATCGCGACGAGACGTCCCTCCGCCTGCGTGTCGCGGATCAGCTTGAGCTTCGCCTCGGGCGTGGCCTCGGCGAGGAAGTCGTCGACGCCGGCTTCCGCCGCGATGGTGGCAGCCGTGAGCCGGTTGTCGCCGGTGATCATCACGGTCTTGATGCCCATGCGGCGCAGCTGCGCGAAGCGCTCGCGGATGCCGCCCTTGACGATGTCCTTGAGCTCGATCACGCCGAGCACCTTCGCGCCGTCGGCGACCACGAGCGGTGTGCTGCCGCGCCGCGACACCTGCTCGACCACGTCCGCGACCTGCGCCGGCAGGCTGCCGCCGAGGCGCTCCACCTGCTGGCGCACGGCGTCCGCAGCGCCCTTGCGGATCTCGCGACCGTCCACGTCGACGCCGCTCATGCGCGTCTTTGCGCTGAAGTGGACGAACTGGGCGCCGAGCGCGTGGATGTCGCGGGCGCGAAGTCCGTACTTCTGCTTGGCGAGGACGACGATGCTGCGCCCTTCGGGCGTTTCGTCCGCGAGGGAAGCGAGTTGTGCAGCGTCCGCAAGATCCCGGTCGTTCACGCCCGATGTCGGAATGAAAGCCGTCGCCTGGCGGTTGCCGAGCGTGATGGTACCGGTCTTGTCGAGCAGCAGGACGTCCACGTCGCCCGCCGCCTCGACCGCCCGCCCCGACACTGCGATCACGTTCTTCTGCAGCATGCGTCCCATGCCGGCCACCCCGATCGCCGAGAGCAGCCCGCCGATGGTGGTGGGGATCAGGCACACCAGCAGCGCGATGAGCACGGTCACCGTGATCGGCTGGCCGGACTGCGCGAGGTCGACGCTGTACATGGAGAACGGCAGCAGGGTCGCAGTGGCGAGCAGGAAGACCAGCGTCAGCTTGACGAGCAGGATCGTCAGCGCGATCTCGTTCGGGGTCTTCTGCCGGCGTGCGCCCTCGACCATGGCGATCATGCGATCGAGGAACGACTCGCCGGGGCGCGCCGTGATGCGCACCACGAGCCAGTCGGAGAGGACGCGGGTGCCGCCGGTGACGGCGCTGAAATCGCCGCCCGATTCGCGGATCACCGGCGCGCTCTCGCCGGTGATCGCGCTCTCGTCGACCGAAGCCGCACCTTCGATCACCTCGCCGTCACCGGGAATGACGTCCCCTGCCTCGACCAGCACCACGTCGCCCTGCACGAGCTGGCTCGACGGCTTGAAGTACACCTGCGCATCGTGCCTGGGCTCGTAGAGCTTCTTCGCCACCACGTCGCGCTTGGCCGCGCGCAGCGACGCCGCCTGCGCCTTGCTGCGCCCTTCCGCCAGCGCTTCGGCGAAGTTCGCGAAGAGTACGGTGAACCAGAGCCACAGCGTGATCGCGAGGATGAAGACGGTCGGCGCCTCGCCGTTTCCGGCGAGCGCTTGGAAGAAGAGGATCGTCGTAAGAATGCTGCCGATGTAGACGACGAACATCACCGGGTTCTTCCACTGGTGCTGCGGCAGCAGCTTCACGAAGGCGTCTTTCAGCGCCTCGACGAAGATGCCGCGCGTGACCAGCGCGTGAGGTACGGCAGGCGTAGTCGGGAGTGCTGCTGCTTGAGTGTGCGTAGTCATGGTCAGGGTCCGGGGCGGTTCACTTCGTCCCATAGAGCATCAGGTGTTCGACGATCGGCCCGAGCGCGAGCGCCGGGATGAAGGTCAGCGCGCCGACGATGACGACCACGCTGATCAGGAACAGGACGAAAAGCGGCGTGTGAGTCGGCAGCGTGCCGGCGCCTACCGGGATTCTCTTCTTCGCGGCAAGGCTGCCGGCAAGCGCCAGCGCGGGAACCGCGAGCCAATAGCGGGAGAACAGCATGGCGAGACCCAGGGCGGTGTTGTAGAAAGGCGTGTTCGCCGACAGCCCCGCGAACGCGCTGCCGTTGTTGTTGCCGGCAGAGGAGAACGCGTAGAGGATCTCGCTGAAGGCGTGCGCCCCGGGGTTGGCGACACCGGCACGACCGGCATCGACCAGAACCGCGATGGCGGTGCCGCCGAGCACTGCGAACAAGGGCACCAGCACCACGATCGCCGACATCTTGATCTCGAAGGCTTCGATCTTCTTCCCGAGATACTCGGGCGTGCGGCCGATCATCAGGCCGGCGACGAACACGGCGACGATCGCGAACACGATCATCCCGTAGAGTCCCGAGCCGACACCGCCGAAGATCACTTCGCCGAGCTGCATGAGCCACATCGGCACGAGCCCGCCGAGCGGCGTGTACGAGTCGTGCATGGAGTTGACCGACCCATTCGACGCCGCGGTCGTCGCGGTCGCCCACAGCGCGGAATTCACGATGCCGAAGCGCGTTTCCTTGCCTTCCATGTTGCCGCCGGATTGCAACGCGCCGGCGGACTGATCGACCCCGAGGGCGGGCAGGCGCGGATTGCCGGCCTGTTCGGCGCCCACGCACACGGCAAGCAACGCAACGAACACGATCGTCATCGCGGCGAGAATGGCCCATCCCTGGCGCGTGTCGCCGACCATTCGGCCATACGTGTAGCAGAGCGCCGCCGAGATCACGAGGATCGCCAGCACCTCGAGAAAGTTGGCGAGAGGCGTCGGATTCTCGAAGGGGTGTGCCGAATTGACGTTGAAGAAGCCGCCGCCGTTGGTGCCGAGCTGCTTGATGGCGATCTGCGAAGCGGC
>JAEUMW010000382.1 GCA_016791345.1 Betaproteobacteria bacterium
TCGACGCGAGCTGGACGGGCAACGTCGGCACCCTCGACGAGCATTTCGAGTGGTCCGATGGCAAGAAGACGCGGCGTATCTGGACCGTCACCAAGCTGGACGACCACCGCTACAGCGGCACCGCCGCCGACGTGATCGGCACTGCTGCCGGCACCGCCTACGGCAACGCGCTGCGTTGGCGCTACGTCCTCAACCTGGAGACCGACGACGGGAAGACCTACGAGGTCGACTTCGACGACTGGATGTATCTGATCGACGAGCGCACGATGCTCAATCGCTCTTACATGAGCAAGTTCGGCTTCGAATTGGGACAGGTCACGCTGTCCTTTACCCGCCGCGATTCGTAAATGCCGCTGAACGCACCGATTCAGGACTGGCACGGCCGCCGCGTCTGGATCATCGGGGCCAGCAGCGGCATCGGCGAGGCGACCGCGCGCGCCCTGCTCGAACGCGGCGCCCGCGTCGCACTGTCCGCCCGCAGCCAAGCGCCGCTGGAAGCGATGGCGGCGGCGTATCCAGAGCGTTCGTTGGTCCTGCCGCTCGACATCACCGTGACCGAGCAGCTGCGTGCGGCGCGTGGCGAGATCGAGGCGCGCTGGCAGGGCATCGACCTTGCCATCGTCGCCGCCGGCACACATCAGCCGGTGCGGGCCTGGCAGCTCGACGCCGGTCGCGCGCGTGCCCTGTTCGAGGTCAACCTCACAGGGGTGGTGACGGCCGTGACCGAGATCGTCCCCGTGCTGCTCGGACAGCGCACGGGCGGCGTCGCCATCGTCTCCAGTGTCGCCGGCTACGGCGGACTGCCGACCAGCCTGACCTATGGTGCAACCAAGGCGGCGCTCATCAACTTCGCCGAGACGCTTTACCTCGACCTGCGGCCAAAAGGCATCAGCGTCTACCTGATCAACCCGGGTTTCGTGAAGACGCCGCTTACCGACAAGAACGAATTCGAGATGCCGGCGCTCATCAGCGCGGAAGAAGCAGCCCGCGAGATCGTCGCCGGGCTCGAGCGTGGCGAGTTCGAGATCCATTTCCCGAAGCGCTTCACGCGCGTGCTCAAGCTGCTGCAACTGCTGCCCTATCGCGCTTACTTTGCTGCCGTGCGCCGATTTACGGGTCTATGATGGCGTCGCGTCTGGACGAACTCGTGCGCTACTACGAGTCGCTCACTGCGCAATCGGTCGCCCGCATGGGCGACTTCTATGCCGCCGATGCTTACTTCAAGGATCCCTTCAACGAGGTGCGCACGCTACCCGACATCCAGGCGATCTTCGCCCGGATGTTCGAGGTCGTCGAGTCGCCGCGCTTCGTCATCACCGAGCGTATCGTCGGTGAACAGTCGGTCGCGCTCACCTGGGACTTCGATTTCGGAATGCGCGGCCGGGCCATCCGGGTGCACGGCGCGAGCGTGCTGCGCTTCGATGCGGCAGGGCGCGTGCAGTATCACCGGGACTACTGGGATGCCGCCGAGGAACTCTACGAGAAGCTCCCGGTCTTGGGAGTGCTGATGCGCTGGCTCAAGCGGCGTGCCGGATGAACTCGATCACGCTGCGGCGTGCTTCGCCGAAACTCCCACGGCTGCCGGCGCAGCCGGCATCACCTTCAGTCGCGGCGGCTCAGAAGCAAGCCGATGAGAAGGCCGACCAGAATGCCCGCTCCCGCTATCGTCCAGGGGTTGTCGTGCGCATATGCGTCGACTTCGCGGGCCGCGTGTTTCGCCTTGCGCTCCAGTTCGTATTCGAGGTCGAGCAGCTGACCCTTCATCCGGCGCAGTTTCGGTTCGATCTTCGCGCGCACCGCATCGGTCTGCTCGCCGACTTCGCTCGCGGTGGCCTTGAGCAGATCCTCCGTGGAAGAAACGAGCCGCCGCGTTTCGTCCAGCAGATGCTGCGTGATGTTCGCCATGGCAGAGCCCTTTACGCAAATGGATGAAAGGGATTATACGGAGGTGGAAAAGTGAAATCGACCAGCCACGGGCGGGCGCGGAGCACGCACCTGCCGCAGGCGCCTCTGAGAAGGCAGCGCCTGCACTCCGTACAAATTGCCGAAAGAGGATAGTCATGACCCCGCAAGAGCAGCAATCGACCCTCAAACTGTGTCTTCTGGCCGCGCTCGCCGACGGCGCGGAGGACGCTCGCGAACGTGCCGAGCTGGAACGGATCGCCCAGTCGTTTCCCGGTGCGGCGCTGGATCTGGCGCAGCTCAAGGATGCCGTGAACGCGGGTGCTTCGGACCTCGCTGCCATCGCGCAGGATCTTTCTCCCACAGCGCGACAGTCGGCCTTCGAACTGGCTGTCTGCGTGTGCAATGCCGACGGCGCCGAAAACGCCGCGGAGGCCGCGTTCCTGGCCCGTCTGCGGGGAGCGCTCGGGCTCGGTTCCGGCGATGCGACCGCCTTCGAGCACGAGGCGACGACGGTGGCCTCGGCGGCGCTGGCCCCCGCGGAATCGCCGCGGCCGGCTCCGAACGTCGAGGAACAGGACAGGATGATCCTCAACTACGCGATGTTGAACGGCGCGCTGGAACTGCTGCCGCAGTCGCTCGCGTCGATGGCCATCATCGCCCTGCAGATGAAGATGGTCTATCGCATCGGACAATCCTACGGCTTCGAACTCGATCAGGGCAGCATCCGGGATTTCGCCGCAACCGCCGGCGTCGGCCTCGCGTCGCAGGCGGTCGAAAATCTCGGGCGCAGGATCATCGGAGGCATCCTGGGGAGTTTCGGCGGCCTTGCCGGGGCCGCCGGCAGACAGGCGACGGGCTCCGCGTTCTCGTTCGTGACTACCTACGCGCTCGGCAAGGTCGCGCGGGAGTACTACGCGGGCGGGCGCACGCTCGACGCGGCCCGCCTCAGGCAGGTGTTCGCGGCCATGGCGGAGGAGGCGAAGACCCTGCAGGCAAAGCTCGCCACCCAGATCCAGGACAAGGCAAAGACGCTCGATTCCCGCAACCTCGCGTCACTCGTGCGCGACGCGTGAAGCGAATCTGCTGCTACTGAGCGGGCGCGCGCTTGAACGTGAGCGTCGCGCCGGCGCCGGTCAGCGTGAGCCGATCTCCCCTGATCTGCCAGGAGGGTCTGCTTTCCAGCAGACCGAAGTAGCGCGCTTCGATCTTCGCGATTGCGGGCGGGCACGCCATCATCGTCGCGGCCAGCGGACCGATCTCGAGTTTCCCGCCCCGTTCCTGGAAGCCGCCGGCGGCACGATTGCATCCGGCGCTCGCGGCAACGCCGTCGCCCTGTATCTCCAGCGTAACCGCGGGTGCGTCGCCTGGCGCAGCGCCGAGCGCCTGCCGGTCGACGAGTGTCCAGCGACCCTCCAGGGGCGACGCAGCGAATGCGCCGACACTCACGATGAGCACGGCGAGGCCGGCGCCCGCCGCTGCAAAGAGCCGGCTCATCCCGTGTACTCGAAGACCTTCACCACCCGCTTGACACCGCTCGTGTTCGCAGCGACTTCGGCGGCCGCTTCGCCTTCCTTGCGGGTGACCAGCCCCATCAGGTAGACGACGCTGTTCTCGGTGACGACCTTCACGTAGTACTGGTTGACGTCCGGATTGCCGACCATGTTCGCCATCACCTTGCTCGTGATGTAGGAGTCGTCCGTCCAGCTCTGCAGGGCTGTCGGCTGCCCGACCACGATCTCGTTGCGGACATCGCGCGCGGTCTTCTGTGCCTGGGCGATCTTCTGGATCTCCTGGCGCACTTCCTCGCTCGGTGCCTCGCCCGTCAGCAGCACGATCCGGTTGAAGCTGGTGACGTTGATGTGGACCGCCTTTTCGCCGAACTTGTCGCGGATGGCGAGCGAGATCTTCCACTCCAGCGTTTCGTCGTCGGTGTAGGCACCGGTGGAGCGGCGGTCGGTGGCCATCATCGCGCCGGCAGCTCCGGCGCCCACCACCGCTGCTGCGATACAGCCGCCGAGCAACGGCATGACCACCAGCAGGGCGAGGATCAAGCGGGTTTGCATCACTCTACTCCGAGCAGAAGACAGTCGATTGCGTCGCACAGGCAGTGCAGCGTGAGCAGGTGCACTTCCTGGATGCGGGCGGTGTTGTTGGCGGGTACGCAGATGTGAATGTCGCCCGGCGCGAGCATGGCGGCAATCTGCCCGCCGGCCTTGCCGGTCAACGCCACGACCGCGAGTTCGCGCTCGTGGGCCGCCACGATGGCTTCCATGACGTTGCGCGAATTGCCGCTGGTGGAGATCGCGAGCAGGACGTCGTGGGTCTGCCCCAGCGCGCGCACCTGCTTCGAAAAGACCTGGTTGAAGTCGTAGTCGTTGGCGATCGAGGTGAGCGTCGAGGTGTCGGTCGTGAGCGCAATCGCGGCGAGCCCCGGGCGCTCCATCTCGAAGCGGTTCAGCATCTCGGCCGCGAAGTGCTGGGCATCCGCAGCCGAGCCGCCATTGCCGCAGCTCATAATCTTGCCGTCGTTCACCAGGCACTGGACCATGCGCTCCGCCGCGGCGGCGATCGGACCGGCGAGCGTACCGACGGCCTGCAGCTTGACTTCCGCGCTGTCCGTGAAGTGCGTGCTTATCCGGTCGATCAGGTCCATCGCGCCTGTGCGGGGCCAAAACGGGCGACATTATCGCACGAAGGCGTGCACCGTCCGCCTCGCCGGCGCGCGATATCGCGCCACTTCGCGTCATGCGCCGAAGGCATCGCGGATCCACTCGACCCCACCGCCGGGACCCGAGACGAGGACCGCGTCGAAGCGGCAGCGCGGCGTTCTCGCCTGGCTCGAGAGATAGAAGCCGGCTGCCTTGATGAGCCGCGCCCGCTTGGCGCCGGTGATGCTTTCCGCGGCCCCGCCGAAATCGCCCCGTCGGCGCATGCGGACCTCGACGAACACGACGGCATCGCCGTCGCGGGCGATCAGATCTATCTCGCCGAAGCGGCAGCGGAAGTTGCGCTGCAGGATGGTGAGTCCGGCGCGTACCAGATACTCGGCGGCCGCGGTTTCCGCAGCCTGCCCGCGGTTGGTCACGGACGCGCCGGGGAGAGCGCCCGCGGCTGGTCCGGGCCGAATTCGGCCGGCGTGAGACTGCGCTCCAGGGTCTGCCCCAGCGACAGATCGATGCGGCCGGTGACGCCGTCGATGCTCGCGGCCGAAGGCGGTGGCGCATCCAGCAGGGTCTGGCTCACGCGATAGGCGTCGATGCCGAGCGCGTAGAACCGCTCCTGCTCGTTGCTGACGCCGGAAGGTCGCGGATAGATCATCACCGCCGGATGATCGGGCTGCACCATCCAGGGCATGTCGAGAAAGCGTGCGCCCTCGAGGTCGGCGTTGGCCATGCTGTCGCCGCGCGTCGCGTAGAGCTGCGAGGTGCCGTAGAAGGGCGTGCTGCGATCGGCGAAGGCGCGCACGAAGCGGGTGCGCTGGGCGTCGCAGGCGACGAAGATCATGTCCGCCCTGGCGGTGTCGTAGGTGCTCTTGAGCTTGGCCAAAGTCTTCGAATCGGCGGGCAGCTTCAAGACCCCCACCACCCGCCCGCCTTCGGCCGTGAAGGCTTCGCTGAAGGCGTCCTGGATGCGCTTGGAAAGCGGACCGTCGGTCGTCACGACGAGCGCGGCACGGCGTCCGTCGGCCAGCGCAAAGGAGGCAACCTGCCGTGCCTCCGGCTCCGCCTGCAGACCGAGGACGTAGAGCGATGGCGGCATCGCGAGACTGGGGTCGGATGGATTCAGGGCGAGGGTCGGAACGGTGACCGCACCATGGGCGACGATCGCGTTCACCCCCGGCCGCGTCATCGGGCCGATGACGACGCGTGCGCCGTCGGCAAGCGCCAGGTCGTAGTTCGCGACGGCATCCTTGGCTTCGTCGACCATGCCGTACACGCGCACCGGCAGCGCGTTCTTGCCGTCCACCTTGGCCGCTGCGAGCACGCCCTGGCGCACACTGTCGGCAAAGCGGCCGAAGCCCGGGGACTGCGTGGGCAGCAGGAGCGCGATGTGCGGCGTCGGCCCGCGCGGGGCTTCGGTGCCGGTGGCAGCGGCACAGACAGGCCCGTATAGTGACGCGACAGCCAAGAGGAAGAAGGTGAGCCAGCCTTGCATGACGGTGCGACCGAAGGCGAGGATCCGAAATTATATGTAGTCGCCACTCCCCTGGGAAACCTGGGCGACATCACCCTGCGCGCACTGCAGGTGCTGGGAGCGGTCGACGTCATCGCGGCTGAAGACACGCGGGTGACGCACAAGCTGCTGCTGCATCACGGCATCCACACCCGACTCATCGCGGCGCACGAGCACAACGAGCGCAGCGCTGCCGCACGGATCGTGGCGCTGCTGCGCGATGGCAAGCAAGTGGCACTCGTCACCGATGCCGGTACCCCCGGAATCTCGGATCCGGGAGCGGAAGTCGTCGCCGCGGTACGCGCTGCCGGGTTCGCCGTGACACCGATTCCCGGAGCAAATGCGGCAGTCGCGGCGCTCTCGGCGTCCGGGCGCGTGACCGATCGCGTTCTCTTCTGCGGCTTTCTGCCGGCGCGAGCGGCGGCGCGTCGCAAGGCGCTGGAGACGCTGCGCGCGCTGCCGTTCACGCTGGTTTTCTACGAGGCTCCGCACCGCGTGCGCGAAACGCTGATCGACCTGCGCGATACGCTCGGGGCGGAGCGCATCGTGACCCTGGCGCGCGAACTCACGAAGCGCTTCGAGTCTTTCCACAGCTGCCCTCTGGCGCAGGCGGAGGACTGGGTGGCAGCCGATCCGAATCGGGAGCGTGGTGAGTTCGTCCTGCTCGTCGATGGGGCAGAGGTCGAGCGTGCCGCCGAGGCAGAAGAGAAAAGTGCCGAGCGGGTCCTGCAGGTGCTGCTCGCCGAATTGCCGCTCAAGCAGGCGGTCGCACTCACCACCACGATCACCGGCGCGAACCGCAACCGGCTCTACGCTCGCGCGCTCGCCCTCCGATCCGACGCCAGCTGAGGCACGACAAGCATGGAGTCACTGAGTTCGGGACCGATGTTCACCTATTGGGCGGGACAGGTCGGCATCGCCGTTTTCGCCGTGACGGGGGTGCTTGCCGCCGGTCACCGCAACCTGGACCTCTTTGCCGTGGTGG
>JAEUMW010000383.1 GCA_016791345.1 Betaproteobacteria bacterium
GCCTCGACCGGCGCCATCCCCAGTTGCAGATAGCATAGCCGCTGCGACAGCGTCAGGCGGCGCTCCAGGAGGCACGCGAGGTGCGCGCTGCCGCCACGACGCGCCCGCGCTTCCACGTAATCCGCCACGCCGTCAGACGAGACCGAGGTCGCCAGCGGCTCATCCGCATACACGGACTTCAGGCCGTGCGCGTGCAGGCGCAGCGAGAACCGACGCTCATCGGCGGCGGCCCGGGCACCGAGCCCCCCGACCTTGTCGAGTGCGGCGCGGCGGATGACGACGCAACTGCCGCAGAAGAGCGCCGCGTTCCAGCTGTCGCGACCGCGCTGGACGACGCGGAAGAACCACGACAGGTCGTGCGAGACGAGGCGCGTCCCCGGCGCGGACTCGCGTTGGATGGCGTCGACGGCCCGCAGATGTCGCGGCGTCTGCACGAAGGCCACCGCCTCGTCGCAGAAGAAATCGAGCGTGCGCGAGAGAAAGCCGGGAGCCGGGACGTCGTGGGCATCGAAGAGCGCGATGAAGGCCGCCCGGCTGCGTCGCAGGGCGCGGCCTCTTGCCGAGTCGGCGCTGCCGCGGGCCTGATACAAGACGCCGAGGCGCTCGGCAAGCGCTTCCGCCTCCGCGCAGTTTCCCTCGTCCAGCAGCCACGTGGCATGGGGATAGTCCATGTCGCGCGCCGCGATGAGCGTACGCTCGAGCGTCTCCATTGGCGCGCGATCACTCTCCACGAAGACGCCGACGGAGAGGCCGGGCGGCGGGTCGCCGGCGACGCGATGCGAAAGCCGGCAGCAGACGAACAGGTGGAGCAGCGCGAACAGGAAACCGAAAAGCTCGGCCGCATAGAAAACTGTGGAGAAGGCAACGGCGTCGGCGTTGAAGACGGTCGGACGCCAGGAAAGATAGGTGATTCCGGCTGCGACGTAAGCGAGGAGAACGCCGAACTGGCCAGCTGTCAGCGACCGATACGCGCGCGCATCCGCGAGGTTCTCAGGTCCCTCGAATCGAGTCGCCGCGTCATGTGCCGAAGAGGATTGCAAGCCATACCTCCGACGCTCTTGCCTCCGGAGTAGCCAGGGCGGAATGCCCGTGCGGCGCGGCTCGATGCATGGTCTGTGCCGGACCATCGAAAACTGAAGCCGGTTTCAATCATGCGCCGCAGCAGAAGAAGGTGTCAGGTGCCACAAGCGGCCTGACGCTGTGCCCAGCGCAGCACGCGCACCAGGCGCGCAGGCAGCAAGGCGGCTGCCGCGTCGGGTGTCGCCCAGCGGAACTCGTCGTGCTCGGGTCGGCCGAGTTCCGCGGAGACTTCGAGAACGACCTCGCCATCGGGGCTCTCGGCGAGGAAATAGCGCGCGATCTTGCCACCTGAATACGGCTCCGTGTCGATGAAGGTCTCGCCCCAGCGAAAGACTAGGTGGGAAAGGCCGGCCTCTTCCCGGGTCTCGCGCAGGGCTGCGGCGAGCGGACTTTCACCGGGATCGAGAAGACCTTTCGGGAAATCCCAGTTGCGGTAGGCGCGCAGGATGAGGACGCTCCAGCCTTCCGGCCATCGGCGCAGGACGACGATGCCGGCGGCGCGCCTGTTTGCCCGGTCCCAGGTCACATCGACCACTCCCGATTCCGCATGGCGCGAACCTCCGCACGCCAGACGCTGCGGCAACGGGTCTCGCAAAAGGACTGTCGAGGCCCGCCGGCTGCGCGCTTCGCCAATGCCGACGATCGGCGCTTTCCGCCGTATGATCGGCTGTGCTTAAATGAATCGACGCTTGGCCACGAGGATAAAACCATGAGAGATCGTCCGCTCTTCAAGACGTGTGCCCTGTTTCTCTGCATCGCGCTGCCGCTCGCAGGGTGCGCGAGCACCCAACAACGCAGCGCGTCATCCTCGCCCTATTACGCCCAGACGGCGACGCCGCAGCAGGTGACGCCGCGCTACGGCTCGACCACCGATGGCGAAGCCATGCTGCTCGATACCGTCTTCCTTCGCCCCGTGTCGCTCGTCGGTGTCGCAGTGGGCGCAGCAGCGTGGATCGTGTCCCTGCCCTTCTCGCTGCCGAGCGGCAGCAGCGGGGAAGCCTGGGGTGCGCTCGTCGAGACGCCGCTCAACTACACGTTCTCTCGTCCGCTGGGCGACGTTTCCTCGTGTCGTGACGTAGACCCCGGCTGCCAGTATCCGCAGCCCTGGTAGGCGACGGTTCGGTTCGAGTCAGGCCGTGGTTGCCAGCGGGCGCGACCGCGCGCCGACCCGGATGGCGGTGAAGATCGCCATTCCCTGCAGCAGCGCCACGCCGATCAGAACTTCGGGATAACGCGCGGCATCCATGAGCGGCCCGAACGCCAGCGGCGCGGCCGCCAGGCCAACGTCGAGCCCGGAATAGACAACGCCGTAAACACGGCCAAAGCCACGCTTGCCGAGCCCGGTCATCGCGGCGCGCCGGACGAGCAGGTCGCGTGAGGGCGCGACGATACCGGTCAGAAATCCCATCAGCGCCATGAGGCCCATCACCGCCCAGCCCGGTGCAACTGCCATGGCGACGAGCACTGCGATGCCTGCCGCACCGAGCAAAGCGGCCACGATGATCCGATCCTGATCGTCGCGTCCGGCAGCGAGAAAGCCGCCCGCCATGATCCCCGCCGCGCCGCCCGCGAGATAGGCGGACAGCGCCGAAGTCGCGACTGCCACCGACATGTCGTACAGGCGCTCCAGCAGCGCGGGCGTAAAGGTCTGGAGTGCACCGAAGGCCATCGCCGCGGTGAGGAAGAAGCCGAAACACATCCAGACGGTTCGTGAGCGCAGGAACGCGAGTGTCGACGCCGGATTGCGGTCGACCGCGTGCACCTCACCACTTACGGCGCATGCCGTATCGTCGAGCGTGGCGCGCCGCAGATACAGCAAGACCAGCACTCCCGCGGCGACGGCGGCCGCCGCGAAAGCGGCGTTACGCCAGCCGGCGAGCGTCGCGACACCGACCATGAAGGGGGGCGCCACCACCCAACCGATGTAACCCGACAGGCTGTGCACGGAAAAAGCGTGCGAGAGGCGTGGCGTGGACACGCGGTGATTGAGGACGCTGAAGTCGGCCGGATGAAACACGCTGTTGCCGAGCCCCGCGACGGCGGCCGCCAGAGCGAGCGTTCCCCAGCCCTTGGCCACTCCCAGCAGCACCGCCCCGAGGCCGAGCAACAAGATGCCTGCGAGCAGCGCGCGGCGGGCCCCGAAGCGATCGACTGCGAAACCCGCGAGCGCCTGGCTGACGCCGGAAACAACAAAAAACACGGTCATCAAGGCACCGACCTCGGTAAAGCTCAGGCCGAAAGCCGGCATCAGCCAGGGGAAGAGCGGCGGCCAAACCAGCTGAAAGAAATGCGACGTCGAATGGGCGATGGCGACGAGGGACATCACCTCGGCGTCGCGCAGCAATGGAAGACGGGCGGATGGCGCATGCATCTTCACATTATCGCCAATCCGCCCGCCACGTGTGCTGCCGGGGAAGTAAAAGCGCGCCAGCCGAAGCGCTTACACGGTTGCCGCCTCGCCGATGCGCCCGAACACGATCTCGTACCCCTTCGCATCGACCTGGACCGTGTCCTTCGGCCCGAATCGCCCCTCCAGGATCTGCTTCGCCAGCGGGTTCTCGATCGTCTGCTGGATCGCGCGCTTGAGCGGCCTCGCGCCGTACACCGGGTCGAAGCCGGCGGTGGCCACCTGTGCGATGGCGGCATCCGAAACCTCAAGCCGGATGTCGAGCGCCGCAAGCCGCTTCTCCAGGTGTGCGAGCTGAATGCGCGCGATCGAGCCGATGTGCTTCTCGTCGAGCGCGTGGAACACCACCACTTCGTCGATACGGTTGATGAACTCCGGCCGGAAGTAGTTCTTCACCTCCGCCATCACCGCGAGCTTGATCACCTGGTAGTCGTCGCCCGCCATCTGCTGAATCATCTGCGAGCCGAGATTCGAGGTCATCACCACGACGGTGTTCTTGAAATCGACCGTGCGCCCCTGGCCGTCGGTCATGCGACCGTCGTCGAGCACCTGCAGCAGGACGTTGAAGACGTCCGGATGCGCCTTCTCCACTTCGTCGAGGAGAATCACCGAATACGGCTTGCGCCGCACCGCTTCGGTGAGATAGCCGCCTTCCTCGTAGCCGACATAGCCGGGCGGTGCGCCGATGAGCCGCGCGACCGAGTGTTTCTCCATGAACTCGCTCATGTCGATGCGGATGAGGTGTTCCTCGGAGTCGAACAGGAACTCGGCGAGCGCCTTGCAGAGCTCGGTCTTGCCGACACCGGTCGGCCCCAGGAACAGAAACGAACCATACGGCCGGTTCGGGTCTGCCAGCCCGGCGCGCGAGCGGCGGATGGCATCGGAGACGAGCCGCACCGCCTCGTCCTGGCCAACCACGCGCGCATGCAGCCGGTCTTCCATCTGCAGCAGCTTGTCGCGCTCGCCCTGCATCATCTTCGAGACCGGGATGCCGGTCGCGCGTGAGACCACCTCGGCGATCTCCTCGGCGCCGACCTGCGTGCGCAGGAGCTTG
>JAEUMW010000384.1 GCA_016791345.1 Betaproteobacteria bacterium
TCGACGTAGAGGACGATGCGCCCGTCGTCGAGCAGCAGGAAATCGCCGACGCTGACGTCGGCGGGCAGTTCCCGATAATCGAGGCCGACGCGGAAGCTGTCACCGAGCTCGCACTCGGCGTCGAGCACGAACGGGCTGCCCGGCTTCAGAACGACGCGGCCCTGCTCGAAGGCGCCGATGCGGATCTTCGGGCCCTGCAGGTCGGCCATCACTCCGATCGGGCGCCCCGCGGCGCGCGCCAGCGCCCGCACCAGTTCCGCCCGCTCTTCGTGCTCCTCGGCCTTGCCGTGAGAGAAGTTAAGCCGGACGACGTCGAGCCCGGCTTCGATCAGCCGCTCCAAGGTGGCCCGCGAACTGGACGCGGGCCCCAGCGTGCCGACGATCTTGGTTCGACGCCGCATGTTCAGCGATAGCGGTGAGGCCGATCGCGGAAGGCAGGCGGCGCGAACCCTGGCACGATCGGCTTCAGCCCTTCGCTGCCCGCTCCTCGAGGATCGCCACGGCCGGCAGCGTCTTGCCCTCGAGAAACTCCAGGAAGGCACCGCCGGCAGTGGATATGTAACCCACCTTCGAGCCGATGTCGTACTTGGCGATCGCCGCCAGCGTGTCACCACCACCGGCGAGCGAGAATGCGGGCG
Organism: Betaproteobacteria bacterium; assembly: GCA_016791345.1. NCBI lineage: Bacteria > Pseudomonadati > Pseudomonadota > Betaproteobacteria > Betaproteobacteria bacterium. The sequence goes on from JAEUMW010000384.1 coordinate 639, forward strand.
AGGACGCGATGGCACGCGCCACCGTCTCGGTGCCCTTGCCGAACTGATCGTACTCGAACACACCGACCGGTCCGTTCCACACCACCGTTCCCGCGCGCCCGATCACCTCCGCCAGCTTCTGCGCAGCCTGCGGCCCGATGTCGAGGATCATGTCGTCGTCCGTCACCTGATCCACCGGCTTGAGTGTCGCAGCCGCCGTCGCCGAAAACTCCTTGGCGCACACGACATCAGCCGGCAGCGGAACGTCACCGCCGCGCGCGTGACACGCTTCGATCACGGCCTTGGCCTCGTCGACCAGATCGGCTTCCGACAGCGACTTGCCGATCTTCTTGCCCTGCGCGGCGAGGAAGGTGTTGGCAATGCCACCGCCGACCACGAGCTGATCCACCTTCGCCGACAGGTTCTTCAGCACCGTGAGCTTGGTCGATACCTTGGAGCCAGCCACGATCGCCACCAGCGGCCGCTTCGGATTGGCGAGCGCCTTCGTGAGCGCTTCCAGCTCTTGCGCGAGCAGCGGCCCAGCGCATGCCACAGGCGCGAACTTGGCGATGCCCTGCGTCGTTGCCTCTGCCCGGTGCGACGTGGCAAAGGCATCCATCACGAAGACGTCGCAGAGCTTCGCCATCTTCTGCGCGAGCTCGTCCGAGTTCTTCTTCTCACCCTTGTTGACGCGGCAGTTCTCGAGCATGACCACTTCACCCGGCTTGACCTCGAAGCCGCCGTCGACCCAGTTCTGCACCAGCCGCACCCCGCGACCGAGCAGTTCGGACATGCGCTTGGCGACCGGCGCCAGCGTGTCGGCTGGCTTGAACTCGCCTTCCTTCGGTCGTCCGAGATGGGAAGTGACCATTACCGCCGCACCCTTGTCGAGCGCGAGCTTGATGCCGGGGACGGAGGCGCGGATGCGCGTGTCCTCGGTGATGTTGCCGGCGTCGTCCTGGGGGACGTTCAAGTCGGCGCGAATGAAGACGCGCTTGCCCGCGAGGTCGAGATCCGCCATTTTCAGAACGTTCATTGGTCTGGCTCCCTGAACGGGCGAAGCGATGCTTCGCCCGCAAATGACAACTGCGCGGGCGCACCGACCCCCCGCTCCGGGGTTCCGGTGCGCCCGCGCCGCTCGACTACGGTCACTTGGAGATAGCTTTCGCCATCTCGAGGACCTTGCAGGAATAACCCCATTCGTTGTCGTACCAGGACACCACCTTGACGAAGGTGCCATCCAGCGCGATCCCGGCATCGGCATCGAACACCGACGTGCAGCTCTCGCCGCGGAAGTCGGTTGCGACCACCTTGTCTTCCGTATACCCGAGCACGCCCTTCATCGGTCCCTCGGAGGCTGCCTTCATCGCCGCGCAGATCTGCTCGTAGCTCGCTTCCTTCACGAGCTCGACGGTGAGATCGACCACTGAGACGTCCGACGTCGGCACGCGGAAGGCCATCCCGGTGAGCTTCTTGTTGAGCTCCGGAATCACCTTGCCGACGGCCTTTGCCGCACCGGTCGAGGACGGAATGATGTTCTCCAGGATGCCGCGGCCGCCGCGCCAGTCCTTGTTGGAGGGTCCATCGACGGTCTTCTGCGTGGCGGTGGCGGCGTGCACCGTGGTCATGAGACCGCGCTTGATGCCCCACGTGTCATGCAGCACCTTGGCCACCGGCGCGAGGCAGTTGGTGGTGCACGATGCGCACGAAATGATGTCCTGACCGGCGTAAGTCTTGTCGTTCACGCCGAAGACAAACATCGGGGTGTCGTCCTTAGAGGGGGCCGACATGATCACTTTCTTCGCGCCGGCTGCGAGATGCTTCTGGGCGGTTTCCTTGGTGAGGAATAGACCCGTCGATTCGACGACGATGTCAGCACCGACTTCGCCCCACTTGAGCTCGGCAGGATCCTTGACGGCGGTCAGCCGGATCTTCTTGCCGTTCACGATCATCGAGCTGCCATCAACGCTGACGGTGCCCTTGAAGCGTCCGTGCACCGAGTCGTAGCTCAGCATGTAGGCGAGGTAGTCAGGTTCCAGCAGGTCGTTGATGCCGACGATCTCGATGTCGGGAAAGTCCTTCACCGCGGCCCGCATGACCATCCGCCCGATGCGGCC
>JAEUMW010000385.1 GCA_016791345.1 Betaproteobacteria bacterium
CTAATGAAAATCTCTCGATCGCGTGACGAGCTGCCCCAACAGCGCCGTGTGATCGAACAGTTTCCCCGCCAGCAGATGCACGACCTCGCCCTCACGCTCGATGGTACCGGCGATCCCCATCAGTCGTGACGCAAGCAGCTCGCGCCGCTGCCGTTCCGCGAGTGCACGCCACACCACGACATTCACGCAGCCGGTTTCGTCTTCGATGGTGACGAAGGTGACGCCGCTCGCGGTGGAGGGATGCTGACGGCAGGTAACGATGCCCGCGGTGTGCGCGACGCTTCCACGAGGCAGGCGATTGAGTTCCGCCGCTGTGACGAGACGCATGCGGCGGAGCCGACTGCGCAGTAGTGTGAGCGGATGGCGACCGAGCGTGAGGCCCAGGGTTGCGTAGTCCGCCACCAGATTTTCGCCTTCGGTGGGTGCCACGAGCGACGCCGGCGCCTCGATGAAGCGCGTGTCCGCGAGGATCGGCGGCAGCGGCTCGATGCCGGTCACCTGCCAGAACGCGGCCCGGCGATGGCCCGCCAGAGAGGCGAGCGCACCGGCAGCAGCAAGGCATTCGAGGTCGCGCCGAATCAACCCGGCACGGCGGGCGAGATCATTTACATCTTCGAACGGAGCAGGCCCTTCGTTCGAAGGGTGAGACGTGAGGGATGAGGCGTGAGACATACGCTCTTTCCGCGCGGCGACGATGCGCTCCGCGGCGGCCTGCGAGAGCCCTTTCACCATGCGCAGGCCGAGGCGGACGGCAGGAGGAGAAGATCGTGAAGAGGTGAAGGGGTGAAGGGGTGAAGGGGTAAACAGCTGCGCCTCCCGCCTGTCGCCTTCCGCCCCACCTGCCTCCAGTGTGCAGTCCCACTCGCTCGCCAGCACGTCGACGCCGCGCACCTCGACGCCGTGCCGGCGCGCGTCCTGCACGATCTGCGACGGCGCGTAGAAGCCCATCGGCTGGCTGTTGAGCAGCGCGGCGCAGAAGGCCGCCGGCGCGTGCCGCTTGAGCCACGCCGAGGCATACACCAGCAGCGCGAAACTCGCCGAGTGCGACTCGGGGAAGCCGTATTCGCCGAAGCCCTTGATCTGTTCGAAGATGCGCCGCGCGAATTCCTCCGGATAGCCGCGACTGCGCATGCCCTCGATGAGCGGCTGCTCGAATTTCCACAGGCCGCCCTTGCGTCGCCATGCCGCCATGGAACGGCGTAGTTGATCCGCCTCGCCCGGCGTGAACCCGGCAGCGACCATCGCGAGCTGCATCACCTGCTCCTGGAAGATCGGCACGCCAAGCGTGCGCTCGAGCACTGCCTTGATTTCATCGCTCGGATAGTCGATGGGCTCGATGCCCTGTCTGCGCCGCAGGTACGGATGCACCATGCCGCCCTGGATCGGGCCCGGGCGCACGATCGCCACCTCGATCACGAGATCGTAGAAATTGGCGGGCTTAAGCCGTGGCAGCATCGCCATCTGCGCCCGCGATTCGATCTGGAACACGCCGATCGTGTCGGCGCACTGGATCATCTCGTAGGTCTGCGGGTCCTCGGGCGGAATGTCGGCGAGCGCCATCGGCGCACCGCGGTAGCAACCGATGAGTTCCAGCGCGCGGCGTATCGCGGTGAGCATGCCGAGCGCGAGGACGTCCACCTTGAGCATGCCGAGCGCATCGAGATCGTCCTTGTCCCACTGGATCACGGTGCGTTCCGGCATCGCCGCGTTCTCGATCGGCACCAGGCGCGACAGCGGTCCGCGTGCAATCACGAAACCGCCGACGTGCTGCGAGAGATGGCGCGGGAAGCCGATCAGCGCATTCGCGATCCCGAGCACACGCGCGACGTGCGGGTTGTCCGGATCGAAGCCGGATTCGACCAGGCGCTCCCTGCGTACATTCCCGCCGTCCCACCACGTCATGCCCTGCGCGAGGCGGTCGACCTGCTCCAGCGAGAGCCCGAGCGCCTTGCCGACATCGCGCACCGCGCTCTTCGGGCGATAGGTGATGACGGTGGCGGCGAGCGCTGCGCGGTCGCGGCCGTACTTCCCATAGAGATACTGGATCACTTCCTCGCGCCGTTCGTGCTCGAAGTCGACGTCGATGTCCGGCGGTTCGTTGCGCTCGCGCGAGATGAAGCGCTCGAACAGCATCGACATGCGCGAGGGATCGACCTCGGTGATGCCCAGGGCGTAGCACACGGCGGAGTTCGCGGCCGACCCGCGGCCCTGGCAGAGGATGCCGCGCGAGCGCGCGAACTTGACCACGTCGTACACCGTGAGGAAGAAGGGTTCGTAGGCGCTTTCCTCGATGAGGGCTAACTCGTGCGCGACGAGGGCGTGGATGTGCGGCGGTGCTCCACCCGCAAAGCGCCGGCGCAGGCCCTCCTCGGTGAGCCGGCGCAGATACGCGATCGGCGTCATGCCAGCCGGCACGATCTCCTCGGGATACTCGTAGCGCAGGGCGTCGAGAGAGAAGATGCAGCGTTCGGCGATCTTCACCGTTTCTACGAGCAGCGCCGGCGGATAGAGGCGGGCCAGGATCTCGCGCCGGCGCAGATGTCGCTCGCCGTTGGGATGCAACGCGTGACCGGCCTGGGCGACGGGGGTCCTGAGCCGGATCGCGGTCAATACGTCCTGCAGTGGACGTCGGGCGCGCGCGTGCATGTGCACGTCGCCTGCGGCTGCGAGCGGCAGGTCGTATTGCCTGCCGAGTTCGGTGAGGCGCGCGAGATGTTCGCGATCATCGACACCGGCGAGCAGTTCCACCGCGATCCATGCGCGACCGGCAAAGCGCTCCGCGAGGAAGGCCAGAGGTGCGATGTGTGAGGGATGAGGTGAGATGGGGGAGGGCACGAGCAGCGCGAGACAACCCGGCATGCCGTCCGCAAGATCGTCCCGGGTCAGTCGGTATTCACCCTTCGCGGCATTGCGCCGTGCGCGGGTGATGAGTTCGGCGAGATTGCCGTAGCCTTCGCGGTCGGTGGCGAGCAGGACGACACGGAAAGCGGGAGAGGGGGGCGGGAAGGACTCGTCTCTCGCCCCTCGCTTCCCTCCTTCCTCTTTCCCCTCCCCCGGCAACGCGAACTCCGCTCCCACAATGAGCTTGAGCCCGCGCTCCTTCGCCGCCACGTGAGCGCGCACGACGCCGGCGAGCGAACATTCGTCGGTGATGGCGAGCGCCGCATAGTCGAGCGCGTGGGCGCGCTCCACCAGCTCTTCCGGGTGCGACGCCCCGCGCAGGAAGGAGAAATTGCTGCAGCAGTGCAGCTCGGCGTAGGCAGGGATCATGTCATGCGAATACGCCGTGCAGAAACCACCGGCGATCCCTGGTTCTTTCGCGGAAGATCCAGAATCTCGCGCCGGCTGTATTGCTGGCGACGAAGTAATCGCGGCTCACGTCGTTGCCGTCCCACCAGCCGCTCTCGATGCGTTCGGGACCGCTGAGAATCGAAAGCGATGGCGGGTGTGTGCCGTCCGCATTCGTGCGCAAGGGTTTCGGTGCAGCGAGCAGCCACAGCGGTCGTGGATTCGTCGTCGAAACGACTTCGGCATGCCCCGGCTCGACGGGCTGCCACGCGAGTTCCGGCCGGTGGTCGGGCACGAGCGCGAGCCCGCAGACCGCCGCTTCTCCCAAGCGCGCACGCAGTCGCTCCACCAGCGCCAGGCGATTTTCGGCAGCCGCATTCCGGTCGCCGAAGAAGGAGAAGTTGCGCGGCGCAAGCTGCAGGGTCTCTGTTGCGGTGAGCGACACGGACTCGACGCGATCGGGAAGTTCGACGGTCGAAAGGCGCTCCCGCAGGAGGGAGAGCAAATGCGCAGGATCGCGGCTTGGCATGGAAAGCGAGAGCAGGACGAGCGTCGGCGCGTGGTCCTCGTGGCCGAGGGCAAGCGAGAGTTGCACGATGCCTTGCCGGCGCGCGGCCAGCACACCGCACAGTTCGGTCAGCAGGCGTTTCGCCGGGAAAAGCACAGCCGCCACCTCACATACCGGAGACGGCAGATCGAGGCGGACGGTGTGGACGTCCGGCGCAACCCATGGCGGGCGCGGATCGGGACGGTCGCCGAACACGCGGTCGAGCTCGTCGAGCAGGCTTTCGCCGAAGCGTCGCGCAAGGCCATCGCGGGGCAGGCGCCGGCACTCGCCCAGCGTGCGTACGCCGAGCTTCGCCAGTGCGTCGAGGACCGTGGAATCCTGTTCGAGCAGGTCGATCGAAAGCGCCGCCAGGTGATCGCGAAGCGGCGCCGTATCGGTCATCGTGAGTTCGAGTCCCGCGCGGGCGAGCAGGGCAGCCCCGGTGGCGGTCGGGGCAACGGCGATGAAGGTGTCGAAGCCGAGTTCGGCAAGACCGCTTCGCACCTGACCGAGAAGCGGCGACAACCCGCCGAACAGGCGCAGGCTGCCACCGATTTCGGCAAGCACCGTCGCACGCTCATCGAGGCTCAAGGTGGGCGTGAATTGCAGTGCCCAGGCGGCGAGGCGCGCGAGCGTTTCACGCTCGCGCTGACTGTCGCGGGCATGCACCGCGAGTCCGCGGGCAAGCGCATGGGCGGCGGAGATCGGCATGCCGGGGCGGATACCGGCGCGTGTGGCGTCGGCGTTGCAGGCCAGCACCAGCCGGGCGCCCGCGGTGTTCTGCGGCAAGGAGCTTACGATGACGGTCGGACCGGGTGCTTCAGCCCCGCGGGTGAGAGCTTCCAGCGGCAAGGACGGGAAGTGCAGGGCGAGCCACAGCATGGACACGGCACCCCGATCGGCTCATTCCCAGTCCAGGAGAGCCGCCTGCGCAACGGTTGCGTCGCTGGGG
>JAEUMW010000386.1 GCA_016791345.1 Betaproteobacteria bacterium
GAGGACGTCTGCGTCGGCTGCAAGGTATGCACGATCGCCTGTCCTTTCGGCACGGTGAATTACGTCGCGGATATCGGCAAGGTGCAGAAATGCGACCTGTGCGGGGGGCAGCCGGCGTGCGCCGAAGCCTGTCCGACGGGGGCCATCACCTACATCGACGCCGACTGGACCGGGCTCGACCGCATGCGTCAGTGGGCCGACAAGGTCGGCAATCCGGCACACGCTTAACGGAGGATGCATCATGGGATGGGCACGTAAGGTCTTGCGCGTCGACCTGGCCAGGGGCACCTGTACGCCGGAGCCGCTCAACATGGGATGGGCGCAGGATTACCTCGGGCAGCGCGGGCTCGCGACGAGGTATCTGGTGGCCGAGACTGATCCGAAGGTCGATTCGCTGTCGCCGGAGAACAAGATGATCTGGGCGACTGGGCCGCTCACCGGCACGATGGCGTCCACCGGCGGGCGCTACTCGGTCATCACCAAGGGTCCACTCACCGGCGCCATCGCCTGCTCCAACTCCGGCGGCTACTTCGGGGCGGAGCTCAAGATGGCGGGCTGGGACATGGTGATCGTCGAGGGTAGGTCGGCGAAGCCGGTCTATCTCTGGATCGAGAACGACGTAGCCGAGCTGCGGGATGCCTCACACCTCTGGGGCACGACGGTCTGGCACACGGAGGAGACGATCAAGAAACAGCACCAGGATCCGCTGATCCGCGTGTCGTGCATCGGCCGCGCCGGCGAGAACGGCGTGCTCTTCGCTGCGATCGTGAACGACCTGCATCGCGCGGCCGGCCGCTCCGGTGTCGGCGCAGTGATGGGGTCGAAGAATCTCAAGGCCCTCGCCGTGCGCGGCACCCGCGGGACGACCGGCATCGCCGACCCGAAGGCGTTCATGAAGATCACCTTCGAGAAGAAGAAGATCCTCGCCGAGAACGCGGTCACCGGCCAGGGCCTGCCCAAGTACGGCACGCAGGTGCTGATGAACGTGATCAACGAGATCGGCGCGCTGCCCACCCGCAACCATCGCGACGTTCAGTTCGAAGGTGCCGGCCGGATTTCCGCCGAGGCCATGCACGAGAAGCGGCCGAGCGACGGCAAGTCGCATCTCGTCACCAATCAGGCCTGTTTCGGCTGCACGATCGCCTGCGGGCGCATTTCCAAGATCGACGAGAAGCACTTCACAGTGTCGACCAAGCCGGAATACTGGGGTGCCTCCGGCGGCCTCGAATACGAGGCGGCATGGGCGCTCGGTGCCGCGAACGGCGTCGACGATCTCGAAGCGCTGCAGTACGCGAACCTGCTTTGCAACGAGGACGGCATGGATCCGATCTCCTTCGGCGCCACCGTCGGCGCCGCGATGGAGCTCTACGAGATGGGCGTGCTGACGGACGCCGACATCGGCATGGAGGCGCCGTTCGGCTCGGCCGCGGCGCTCGCGCGCCTGGCGGAGATGACGGCGCGCGGCGAGGGGTTCGGCAAGCTGCTCGGCCTGGGCTCGAAGCGCCTGTGCGAGAAGTATGGCCATCCCGAGCTTTCCATGACCGTAAAGGGTCAGGAGTTTCCGGCCTACGACTCGCGCGGCATCCAGGGCATGGGCCTGGCCTATGCCACGGCCAATCGCGGCGCGTGTCACCTGCGCGGCTACACGGTCGCGTCCGAAGTGCTCGGCATCCCGGTGAAGACCGATCCGCTCACCACCGACGGCAAGCCGGCGCTGGTGAAGGCGTTCCAGGACGCGACGAGCGTGTTCGACTCCTCGGGCCTGTGTGTCTTCACCTCCTTCGCGTGGACGGTGGCGGACATCCAGCCGCAGATCCAGGCCGCGTGCGAGGGCGACTGGAGCATGGACAAGCTCAACCTCATGGGCGAGCGCATCTGGAACATGGAGCGCCAGTTCAACATCGCAGCCGGTCTCGGCGCCAAGGACGACACGCTGCCGCCGCGGCTCCTGAACGAGCCGGCCAAGACCGGCCCTGCCAAGGGGCTGGTGAACGGGCTTGCCAAGATGCTGCCCGAATACTACGAGATCCGCGGCTGGACGCCCGACGGTGTGCCGAAGCCGGAAACTCTGTCGCGACTCGGTCTCTGATCCCGCCAACCCGGAGGCGCTGCGCCACCGCAGGCAACAGCGGTCCTGTGGCGTTCGCGGCGCTTCCCCTTCGGTATCCGACACGCATGAAGCACATCATCATCGGCAACGGCCCCGCGGGTGTGGTGGCCGCAGAGACGATCCGCAAGGCGGATGCACGCGCCGACATCACGATGATCGGCGACGAACCGGAACCGCCGTACTCGCGCATGGCGCTGCCGTATCTCCTGCAAGGCGACATCGAGGAGGACGGCACCTATCTGCGCAAGGGCGCCGGCCACTTCGAGCGCCTGCGCATCAGGACGATCGGCGGCTACGTGGAGGGCGTCGTTACCAGGGCGAAGGAGGTGAGACTCCGGGACGGCACGACGCTCGCCTACGATCGCCTGCTCATCGCCAGCGGCGCGCACCCGACGCGCCCGCCGGTGGCCGGTGTCGATCTGCCGGCGGTGCAGACCTGCTGGACGCTGGCCGACGCACGTGCCATCGCCGCACGGGCGAAACCGGGTTCGCGCGTGCTGCAGATCGGCGCCGGCTTCATCGGCTGCATCATCCTCGAGGCGCTGGCCAGCCGTGGCGTGCATCTGACCGTGGTCGAGATGGGGGACCGCATGGTGCCGCGCATGATGACCCCGATCGCCGGCGGCATGATCCGCGCGTGGTGCGAGAAAAAGGGCGTGCGCGTGCACACCAAGGCGCGCGTCATGTCGATCCGGCCGGACATGGACCGCGCCGGCTCCGTGTTCGTCAAGCTCGACAGCGGCGACGAACTGCCGGCCGATCTTGTGATTTCTGCAGCGGGGGTCAAGCCCAACGTCGCGTTTCTCGCCGGCAGCCATGTTGCCACCGATCAGGGGGTGCTGGTGGACGATCGTCTGCGCACGAACGTGCCGGACATCTATGCCGCGGGCGACGTCGCGGAGAGCGTCGATTTCAGCACCGGCGAGCGCGGCATCAACGCTATTCAGCCGAATGCGGTCGATCAGGGGCGTGTGGCAGCGCTCAACATGGTCGGCAGGGAAACACATTTCGTCGGAGCACTCGCGATCAACGTCCTGCAGACGCTCGGTCTCATCTCGTCATCGTTCGGCAAGTGGTGGGGGGACATCGACGGGCAGGGAGCCGAGACCGTCGATCGCGAGAACTTCCGCTACCTGAGCCTGCAGTTCAAGGACGATGTCCTCATCGGCGCGACCAGTATCGGGCTGACGGAGCACGTCGGCGTGCTGCGCGGGCTGATCCAGAGCCGGCGACAGCTCGGACCGTGGAAGGACGAACTGCTGCACGACCCGACGCGCATCATGCAGGCGTCGCTGGCTGCCGCGGTGGCGGTCGGAGCGCAGCCGCCTGCAGCCGTTTTGCGCACGGCGCGATGAACGTCCGCGTCAAGCTCTTCGCGACGCTGTCGGACTACCTGCCGCCGGCAGGGGAGCGCAAGGGTAACGAGGTCGCGCTGAATGTTCCCGCAGCGACCACGATCGGAGAGGTCATCGATCGTTTCAGCCTGCCGCCGAAGCTCGTCCATCTGGTCCTCATCAATGGGCTCTATGTGCCGCCTGCAGCGCGCGCCCAGAAGGCCCTGAGCGAGGGCGACGTCCTCGCCGTCTGGCCCCCCGTCGCCGGCGGCTAGGGTGACGCTTTTGGTTCGCAACGTATCAGGCTCTTATTGAGCTGACCCCGTCGCCAGCGTCGCGACGCGGGCCGAGGCTTCCTGTCTCGACTAGAATTTGCTGATGGCGACCTTGACGGGAACGGATACCGGAGGGCTGGGCAGGCGCTTGCGCAGGCTCCTCGATGCCCTCGAGCGTGGCCTGGTCGAGCGCACTCAGGCAGTTCGCCTTGCCTTGCTGGCGGCGCTCGCGGGCGAGCACACCCTCATGATCGGCCCGCCGGGAACGGCCAAGAGCGAGCTCGCACGGCGGCTGCATTGCGCTTTCTGCGACGCCTGCTATTTCGAGCGGCTGCTTACGCGCTTCACGGTGCCCGAGGAGCTCTTCGGGCCGCTGTCCATCCAGGCGCTGGAACAGGACCGCTACGAGCGGCACACCACAGGGTTCCTGCCCGACGCGTCCATCGCCTTCATCGACGAGGTGTTCAAGGCCAACAGCGCGATCCTCAACGCGCTGCTTACGCTGCTCAACGAGCGTGAGTTCGACAACGGCGCCGGGCGCCAGCGCTGCCCCCTGATCAGCGTCATCGGTGCCACCAATGCGGTGCCGGAGGACGAAGTGGCAGAAGCCTTCTTCGATCGCTTTCTCGTGCGTCTGCCAATCGTACCTGTGAGCGCGGAGGGCTTCGCGCGGCTGCTCGGCACGGGGCGTCCCGAGGCCTGGGTGCCACCGGCCGGCGACTGCCAGTTGAGCGAGGCGGACCTCACCGCGCTGAGCCGCGCGGCTGCAGAGGTTCACGCCCCGCGCGAAGTGACGGCGATGCTGGGAGAACTGCGTCAGCACCTCGCTGCACAGGATGTCTACGTCTCCGATCGCCGCTGGGTGAAGATCGCGTGGCTCATGAGTATGGCGACGGCGAGCGAGGGGCGCGCGTCGGTATGCCTGTGGGATCTCTTCGTCCTGCCGTGGTGCACTGCGCCCGATGCCGAACGGCAGGCCGCAGTGCGCGCATGGCTGTGCACGCGGCTGGGCGTGTGCGAAGCGTTCTCCCCGCCGCGGCTTGCGCGCGTGGTCGAAGCCTTCGAGGCGCAGCTGGAGGCCGAGCGCAGCGCCAACGATCTCGACTACGACGACTCGGGGCGCCTGCGCTTCTCGGCGCAGGATCTGGCGGGGGAGGTTGGCGATGCGAAAGGCGCGTCGCACGCCCTGCGCATCACGCACACTCGCCGCCGACGCTACGGCGCGGCGCACATCCAGGCGCGCACGCGTCAGATCGACGAATTGCTGGTGCGCATCGACGCTTATGCGGGCGAGCTTGCTCAGCACGCGCAGGATCTGGCGCAGTATCGCGCCAACAGCTTGTGGCTGGACGACGACTTCGGCACCACGGTGGCGGCGAATCTGGCGGCGACGGGGCAGACGCTGCGTGGCCTGCGCGACCGCGTCGTTGCGGCGCGAGCGGGTTTTGCGTCGCTGCCGCGGCTCGCCCAGGACACGGGCGAGGTGCCGGCGCCGGTGGCGCACGAACTGGCCGGCGTCGAGTGAACGCCGCCGCCCCCCTTCCACTGCTTTTCCGGGATCAGGAAATCCGCCTGGCGGCGTTCGACGAATTGACCCGACGCCTCTGGCTCGGCGCCTCGACCAATTCGCAGGGCAGTCTCGAAACCCGGCTGGCGACGCTTGCCCAGTTGCGCCGCTGCCTGCACGAGGGCCTGCTTCCCGGCGGAGTGTGGTGCTGGCCGGAAGCGCGGGTCGCGCATCGTCTCACCGAGACCATACAAGCGCTCGGACTGGCTTCCTTCTGCCTGGGCCAGGAGACGCTGACCGACACCGTGCTCGCGAGCCTGCTTTTCCATCTGGATTGCATCGTCGACCGCATCGACCGCGGAGCGACCGGGGCCGAAGCCGTGGAACGCGCGGTCGAAGCCTTCGCCTCCGAATGGAGGGAGCGCTGCGGGCTGCTCGACGAACTGGTCGAAGTGTTCGGGGCGCTGCCCGACGCAGCCAAGCACACACGCTGGGACCTGCTCTGCGGGCTGCTGCGCAGCGAGGGATGGCAAGAGATCGTGCGCATCCGTCGCCTGATCGAGCGCCTGCCGGATCTTGTGCGGATCCTGCGCGCGCTCGGCCGGGCGCGGCTCACGGACGAACCGGACGAGCACAGCCACGCGACCGTGCAAGTGATCGAACAGGCAACGGCGCAGTGCGCAGAAAGCCATACCATCCACGTGCCGGACCTGCCCGGCGAAACGCGCGGCATCTGCCGCTCCGACCGCATCGGGCGCATGCTGCCGGCGGAGGCGATGCTGCTCGGGCATCCGCGGCTGCGGCTGGTGTGGCACGCGCGGCGGGCGGAGCGCACGCTGCTCACCTATGAGGATGACGACCGGCTGCAGGAGATCCGTTTCCACGAAGCCCTGGTCCAGCGCCCCCGATTGCAGCGCAAGCCGGAGAGGCGGCTCGAGATGGGGCCGCTGCTCGTCTGCGTGGACACCTCCGGCTCCATGCGCGGGGGTGCCGAGGCGGTGGCCAAGGCAACCGTGCTCGAGGCGGTGCGCGTCGCCCACGCCCAGCAGCGTCCCTGCCATGTCTTCGCGTTCGGGGGGACGGACGAAGTCGTCGAAATGGAACTCGCCGTTGACCGCGCGGGTATTGAGCGCCTGATGCGTTTCCTGAGCCAGTCGTTCCAGGGCGGCACCGATATCTGCGGCCCGCTGGAGCGCGCCATTGCCAAGCTCGAGGATGAGCGCTGGCAACTGGCCGATCTGCTCATCGCTTCCGACGGCGAATTCGGCGCGACGGCGGAAGTGGTCGAACGGCTGCGCGGCACGAAGCAGAATCTGGGGCTGCGCGTGCAGGGCGTGTTGATCGGCGACCGCGAAACCATCGGGCTATTGGAAGTGACGGACGATGTATTCTGGGTTCGCGACTGGCGACGTTACGGCGGCACCAACGCCGAATCGCCAGTGCATTCGAGGAGTCTGACGGCGACGTATTTTCCGGGGGCGCTGCGCACGCTGGAGCGGCGCGCGGAAACGGTTTCGGAAGCGGAAGGCGCGGCGGCCGTGCGCGCGGGAATACGCGGGAGAGATGGCGGCGCATAGCACCGGCCTCGATCTTCCTCGGGAGGAGGACATGCACATGAAGCACGTGATCATTGGCGCCGGCCCGGCCGGTGTGAGGGCAGCCGAGACGCTGCGGCACGAGGACGCGAAGTGCGACATCACGCTCGTCAGCGGCGAGCCGGGCGAGCCGTACGCGCGCATGGCGATTCCCTACATCCTGACGGGGCGCATCGACGAGAGCGGCGCGCATCAGCGCAGGAGCCCGGACCATTTCGATCGGCTGCGCGTGCGCTATCTCAACCGCCAGGCGGTACGCGTCGACGCGGGCGCGAACGGCGGGCAGGTTGCGCTCGACAATGGCGCCCGCCTCGACTACGACCGTCTGCTCGTCGCCACCGGTTCGTCACCGAGCCTGCCGCCGATTCCCGGCACGGATCTGGACGGCTGCGTCACCTGCTGGACGCTCGACGACGCGCGGGTGATCGTGTCCAAGCTTAGGCCCGGCGCCCGCGTGGTGATGCTCGGCGCCGGCTTCGTTGCCGGCGTCATCATGAAGTCGCTGGTGGAAAGCGGTGCGCAGCTCGCGGTGATCGCCGGTCGGCAGGGGCAGATCCTGCGCTCGATGATGACGCCGGTGGGCAGCGCGATGATCCAGCGCTGGCTCGAAGGCAAGGGCGTGAATGTCATCACCCAGGGCCGCAGCGAGCGCATCGAGCCCGGTCCGCGGCTCGTCTTGGACAATCAGACCCTCGATGCCGATCTCATCATCTTGGCCACCGGCGTTCATCCCAACATCGCCTTCCTCGAAGGCACCGGTGTCGAGATCGACAAGGGCGTCATCGTCGACGAGCGCATGCAAACGACCGTGCCCTGCATCTACGCCGCCGGCGACGTGGCCCAGGGCCGCGATTTCTCCACGGGCGAGTGGGTGGTCCACGCGCTGCAGCCGACGGCGACCGAGCACGGTCGCATTGCCGCGCTCAACATGGCGGGCAGAAACGTGCCCTATCAGGGCAGCCTGGGCATGAACGTGCTCGACACCATCGGACTCATCTCCTACACCTTCGGGCTGTGGAAGGGCCGCCCGGGCGGTGAGACGGTGGAGAACATCGACGCCGAGCACTTCCATTACACGCGGCTGTGCTTCGATGGCGACATGCTCGTCGGCGCCATCACCATCGGCAACATCCGGCACGTCGGCGCGATGCGCGGGCTCATCCAGACGCGGCGCCACCTCGGCGAGTGGAAGGCGCGACTCATGCAGAATCCACAACTCGTGATGGATGCGTTCGTGGACCTGAGCGAGGCGGTGTCGGCGGGCCGTCTCTCGGGCGCCGGCCACGCCGCGAAACCGGGGGAGTGACGTGCAACGCCATCCACGCGACGCGCAGATGCCACGCGCGTGATGGTGGATGTCGGGCGTCGTTGCTACCATCGTGGCCACCAGTCCTTCGGAGTGAAACATGCGCAGCCTGAGTATTGCCGGCGTCCTCGTCACGACGCTACTGGCGTTGTCCGCGCATGGCCAGCCGCCTGATGCACGGCAACTGAAGGACCAGCTGACCGGAGACGCCAAGGGTGCCGCGTCCGGCAATCCGCAATGCAAGCTCTTCACGCAGGCAGAAATTGCGACCTACACCGGCGTTGCAGTCGGCCCGGGCGAGAATGCGGCAGGAGGCTCGGGGTGCATGTGGAGTGACAAGGACTACGAGTCGTCGGCGACGGTGACCGTTGTCGCCGCCCGGTACTTCCCGGAGCCCAAGCTCGTTCCTGGATTCAGACGTCTGCCCGACGTGGGAACTCGGGGCTGGGTGGCGCCGGATGCGGGCTGGTCGGCGGGAACACTCATCAAGGACGAAGCCGTCGTCGTGGCAGTCTCGGGCGAGAAGGCCACGGAGGCCTCGGCCATCGCTCTGCTCAAGGAAGTCATCAAGCGCCGCAGCAAGTGAGCCTCCGCGCAGGAAGCCGAGTGCGGACGCGATCATCCCAGGCGGGTGCAAGGTCAAGTTGCCGATGAGATGGATGCTGACTGGCCGCAAGACGACCTTCGACGACCCCGTCACATTTCGAAGCAGTGGACAGCGTAGCCGTTGATGTCCTTCGATACTCGGGGCATCAACCTCGCGAGAAAGTTTGGAATGCGGGTGCGCTGCTGCAGAACGCCGAACTCGACGGCGCGCAGGATCATCGGGATGCGTGCCGTGAGCCGGTAGTCGTGCCTCACGAACTGAGCCGCAGGATCATCGGGGCGGCGCGTGAAGGATGCACCTGTCGCGACGATCTTTCGATGCATGCGGTACGCAAACTTGTCGAAGAAACGCCGGTTCATGAGGTCACACACCAGCAGGTGACGCGGGAATACCTGTCGCACCGCGCGCAACGTGGCTTCGATCGCCGCCGGCTCCAGATACATGAACACGCCCTCGATCAACACGAGCGTCGGCGCTGCGCCAGCGTGCGGTGCGAGTGTCGTGGCGAGCGAGTCGGTCGCGAAGCGGATACTGAGGCGTGCAAGCGGATTGGGACACTCTTCGGCAGGGAGTCGCGCGTTCTTCACGTCGATGACCTGCGGCTCGTCGAGTTCGACCCAGCGCCCTGCGTTGAACCGGTAGGGCCGGGTATCGAAACCGGCGCCGATGCTGACCACGGTAGTCGCCCGTTCCCTGGTGAGTTCGCGGCGTACGAGATCATCGACGATGCGGCAGCGCGTGATATTAAGAATATTCGGCATCGTCTCCGTGCGAAATGGCGCGAACACCTCCAGTCCGTGGGCATCCATGAACCGCCGGGCGTAGTGATCGTGGCAGAGCGACGGGGTGCGCTCGGCGTCGTCCATGCGCACGCCGCAGCAGTAGTAGGCAGTGTTCGAGATAGGGTTCATCCGCGCCTCGGGCCTTATCGCAAAGCCACTGCGAAACTTACCAGCGGAACGTGGCTCCGGTCCCGCGTGACTTTGCAGCCGGTCGACAAGTATCTCTCGGCTTTGCCCCATTCAGTAGAGGAATCCAGCGGGCTCCCCCGCGCGGCGCGCCCGCCTG
>JAEUMW010000387.1 GCA_016791345.1 Betaproteobacteria bacterium
GCCACCAGCACCTGCGCGAAGCGCTCCCCGTGTTCCGCGCCCTGCGCATCGCGCCAGCGCAGCAGAATGTCCCGTTCGCCGGGCTCGGGCTCCAGCATCTTCACGCCGAGCCGCAAATCGAGGTCGGCGCGAAGCTCGTGCTCGGCGACGCGCCTGACTTCGGGATCGGTGAACCCGGTGACTTCGGTGAACGGGTTGAAGAACGCGACGCGCACGCCGAGGCGCTGCAGTGCCTGACCGAGCTCGAGCGCGATGACGCCGGTGCCGATGACGGCGAGACTCTCGGGCAGATCCGTGAGCTCGAACACATCGTCGCTCACGAGGATGCGGCTGCGGATGCGGTCGAACGGCGGCGGCACGAAGGGCTCGCTGCCGGCCGCGACGATGACGCTCCGCGCCTCGACGCGAACGCGATCGTCGACTGTGAGCGTGGTCGGCCCGATGAAGCGGGCATGACCCGAAAGCCGCTGCGCCTCTGGGATCGCCTGTGTTCCCTCGACCATGAAGGCGACGAAGCGGTCGCGCTCGCGCCGCACCCGTTCCATCACCGCGGCGCCGTCGACGCGGCGTCCGCCGACCGCGTGCACGCCGAAGACGGGGGCCGCGTCGATGGCGTGCGCCGCCTCCGCCGCGGCGATGAGAAGCTTCGAAGGCATGCAGCCCACGCGCGCGCAGGTGGTGCCGTACGGTCCCTGCTCGATGAGCAGCGGCCGTCCGCCGCGCTTTTCCACCTCACGGCGCGCGTTGAGGCCGGCGGTACCTGCGCCGATGATCGCCACGTCAACGGACACCGTGTCCATCTGCACCCGCCCCCGTGCGACGTCAGGCGTTCGGCATCTCGATCTTGACCTCCAGCACTTCCAGGTTGTCCTGGCGCTCGAGCGAGACGCGGATGTCGCGCCGATCGATGTGGACGTACTTCGAGACGACGTCGACCAGCTCGCGCTGCAGCGCCGGCAGCCAGTCTGCCGCGGCGCCCCGTGCGGTACGCTCGTGCGCCAGAATGATCTGCAGGCGTTCCTTCGCGATCGTCGCCGTCTTCTTCTTCTCTCCCAGAAAGAATGACAGGAAGGACATGCGCCGCTCCCTCATCGGTTGCCGAACAGCCGCTTGAAGAAACCCGGCTTCTGGTAGTCGGTAAAGCGCAGGGGAATGTCCTCGCCGAGAAAGCGCGAGATGACGTCCCGGTAGGCCTCGGCGACATCCGTGCCGTTGAGGTGTACCGCCGGCAGACCCTGATTGGATGCCTGCAGGACCGACTCCGACTCGGGAATGACGCCGATCAGCTTGATGCGCAGGATCTCCTGGATGTCCTCGAGCGACAGCATCTCGCCGCCGACCACCCGCTTCGGGTTGTAG
Organism: Betaproteobacteria bacterium; assembly: GCA_016791345.1. Classification (NCBI taxonomy): domain Bacteria; kingdom Pseudomonadati; phylum Pseudomonadota; class Betaproteobacteria; species Betaproteobacteria bacterium. Next base: position 1,360 of record JAEUMW010000387.1, read on the forward strand.
CGGGTGATCAGCAGGTGCTCCTTGATCGGCTCCGCACCGTCGATCGCGCGCTTGGTCTTGGAGGCGAGAATGCCGAGGATGCGATCCGAGTCGCGCACCGACGAGACTTCCGGATTGGTCACCACGAGCGCCTCGTCGGCGTAGTGCATGGCGAGCAGGGCACCGGTTTCGATGCCCGCGGGCGAGTCGCAGACGATGTAGTCGAAGCCCATGTCGTGCAGCCCCTTGAGGACGTTCTCGACACCCTGCTGGGTGAGCGCGTCCTTGTCGCGGGTCTGCGAGGCCGGCAGCACATGCAGGTTGTCGCAGTTCTTGTCGCGGATCAGCGCCTGGTGCAGCGAGGCTTCCTCGTGGATGACGTTGATCAGATCGTAGACCACGCGACGCTCGCATCCCATGATGAGATCGAGGTTACGCAGGCCGACGTCGAAGTCGATCACGGCCGTCTTGTAGCCGCGCAGCGCGAGACCGGCGGAGAAGCTCGCCGCCGTCGTGGTCTTGCCGACGCCGCCCTTGCCGGAGGTGATGACGACGATGCGTGCGGTCTTCGCGGGCGCGGGTGCGGTGGCAGCGGGTTCGGCAGCCGGGGGCGCAGCAGGCGCCGCTTCGGCTGCGGCCGGTGCAGCGGGTGCTGGAGTGGCTGCCGGATCGGGTGTTGCAGCCGGTGCTGCGTCGGGTGCTGCAATGGGCTCGGATTGATTCATGGGCATCTCGAATGTTGAGGACACCGCTCCAAGTGGTCGGGTCAGCGCAGGTCGAGCGCTTCGACGATCAGCCGTTCGCCGTCGAGACGCACCTGCGCCGCCTTGCCCTGCACGTCCTCCGGCAGGTTGGTCTCGACCGTGCGATAAAAGCCTGCAATGGAGTAGAGCTCGGGCTCCATGCAAGTGCAAAAGATGCGCGCGTCGCGATCGCCGTGCACGCCCGCGAGCGCACGGCCGCGCAGCGGTGCATAGACGTGGATGTTGCCGCCGGCGATGATCTCCGCGCCGTGGCTGACCAGGCCGAGCACGATGAGATCGCCGGCGGCGTGCAGGCGCTGACCGGAGCGCAGCGGCTTGTCGACGATCATCGCGGTGGTCGCGCGCGTGACGATCTCCGGTCGTTCGGTGACAGCCTTCGCGGGGGGCTCCGGTTCCGCTGGTGGCGGGCGGCGCACGTCGCGATCCGGGAACACGGTCAGTCCGCTCGCACCCGCCCATTCCTGCTGCGCGTCGAGCGCGACCACGCCGATCGGGCGCAGGCGCAAAGCCAGCAGGAGGTCGCTCAGCTCCTTGAGCGGCAGCTCGCTGGGGGGCGGCAGCCGGCGCACGTCGAGCACCACGGCATCGTTGGCGAAAAATTCCGGCATCGCCCCGTAGCGCGCATCGAGCTCGTCGCGCAGCAACGCGATCTCGGCCGTCTTGACGATGAAGTGCAAGGCGTCGACCGAGCCGTTCTTCAGTTCGAACGTGGAGGCATCCTTCGGGGGCATGACGGGTGCAGCTAAAAATCGGGCGATTGTACTCCCAGAGCCTGCGCTCGCGAGAGCGGATTTCTCGCAGCCCGATTAATCAACGGGGTATCGATGCGGGCAGTCAATCACGCTGCCATTTTTTCTTCAGGTAAAGAAAGAACGTGAGGGCGGCGATGATAAGGCCGAGCACCGCGCCGAACTTGAGCAGATCGCGCTCGCCATCCCAGGCCACCGCTTCGCGCAGAAAGAGCACGGCGAGCACGGCGATCACGATGCTCACGAGATTCGCCTTGAGATCCTCGAGGTCGTGAACTTCCAGCCAGCGCGGCAGCGGCAGCTTGTCGTCGATGAACAGGGCGTAGAGACCGAGGCTGATGATGTAGACGGCGATCGCGATCAGGAAGACGTCGACCGCCTCGATCAGCCCGATGGCGATGACCTTGGCGCCCTGCGGCGAAATCTCTCCCTCGCCGATGATGCGCACCACCGCCTGCGCAACCACCAGCGCCTCGTAGACGAGCAGCACGCAAGAGGCGACGAAGGTGCCGACGACGGCGATGAGGACGATGTAACGGCTGGAGGCCAGGACGCGGCGCAGCATCGGTGGGATCTCCCCCGCAGGGTCGCGAAAACCGGCCGCGATATTAGCACGCGTGGTGATCGGCGCCGGCGTCGGGGCGTGCGACCTAGGTCACAGACGGCCGTCGCTCCCGTCTTTAGAATCGACCTCGTCAAGTGAGCATGAGCGTTCGTGGAGGTCCAGTCATGGCATCGGAACTCAAGCGCGGTGCGCCGCGTCGGGTGGTGGTGGTCGGCGGGGTGGCGGGCGGAATGTCCGCTGCCGCCCGGTTGCGACGGCTCGACGAGCGCGCGGAGATCCTCGTGCTGGAGCGCGACGACTACGTCTCGTTCGCCAACTGCGGGCTGCCGTATCACATCGGCGGCGAGATCGAAGAGCGCGACGCGCTGCTCCTGCAGACGCCGCAGAGTCTGGCGGATTCGCTCGCGCTCGAAGTCCGCACCGGGCACGAGGTGGTCGCGATCGACCGCGCGGCAGCGCGCGTGCGCGTCGTCGAGCGCGCGAGCCGCCGCAGCTACGAGGAGCGCTACGACCGGCTGGTGCTCGCCACCGGTGCCGCGCCGGTGAAGCCGCCGCTGCCGGGCATCGATCATCCGCGCGTCTTCACCCTGCGCTCGATTCCCGACATGGATGCGATCAAGCGCGTGGTGGACGCCGGGGCGCGCAGCGCGGTCGTCGTCGGCGGCGGTTACATCGGGCTGGAAGTGGCCGAGGCGTTCCGCCATCGCGGGCTGGAGGTGACGCTGGTCGAGGCCGGTGAACACGTGATGGCGGTGCTCGACCCCGAGATGTCGCGCGAGGTCGAGGACCATCTGGAAGCCAAGGGGGTACGCCTCCACCTCGAGACGACGGCACACGGCTTTGCGCCGGCGCATGGGGGTGCGGTGAGCGTCGACCTGGGCGGTGTCGGCAGCGTGGTCGCCGATCTCGTCGTGGTCGCGGTCGGTGTGCGGCCTGAATCCTCGCTCGCGCGCGCGGCGGGACTCGACGTGACGCAGCGGGGTGCCGTCATCGTCGACGAGCACCAGCGCACGTCGGATCCCGCGATCTACGCCGTCGGCGATGCCGTGGCGGTGCGCGACACCGTCACCGGCGAGCGTGTGGTCGTGCCGCTCGCCGGTCCAGCCAACCGTCAGGGGCGCATCGCGGCGGACCACATCGTGCGCGGCGCCGGGCGCAGCAGCGCGCGCTACACGACGACGCAGGGCACCGGTGTGGTCAAGATCTTCGACATGACGGTGGCGATGACCGGCGCGTCCGAGGCGACCCTGCGCCGCATCGGCCATCGCTACGGAAAGGTCTACCTGCATCCGAGCGGCCATGCGAGTTACTATCCCGGCACCGCGCCGATGCATCTCAAGCTGCTGTTCGACGCCGAGGACGGGCGCGTGCTCGGCGCTCAGGCCGCCGGCTGGGATGGTGTCGACAAACGCATCGACGTGCTGGCGGTGGCAATCCGCGCAGGTCTTGCCGTCGAGGACCTGGAAGAACTCGAACTCGCCTACGCGCCGCCCTATGGTTCGGCCAAGGATCCGGTCAACATGGCCGGCTTCCAGGCTGCGAACGTGCTGCGCGGCGACCTCAAGCTCTGGTACGCGGAAGAGTGGGGAACGCTTCCCGCCGATGCCGTCGTCCTCGACGTGCGCTCTCCGGCGGAGCACGAGCACTGGCGCCTGCCGGGTTCGACGCTCATTCCCCTCAAGCAGCTGCGCCAGCGTCTCGCCGAATTGCCGCGCGAGAGGCCGGTCTACGTCTACTGTCGTTCCGGCTTTCGTTCGTATCTCGCGTACCGCGTGCTCGCGCAGGAGGGGTTCGACGTGCGCACCCTGAGCGGCGGCGAGCTCACTTTCCGCGCCGTTCACCGCGGCAGCCCGAAAGGCGCGCGCCCGGCGCCGGTGATCACCTACGCGGAAGACGAGACGGCACTCACCTGAGAGCCCGGGCCGGGTTCATCCCGGAAGATATTCCGGGGTTTCTCGAGCACGATCCGATAGAGCGCAAGGTTCTCCAGCGCGAAGCCGAATTCGGAGCCCTGCAGGTAGTCGACGTAGCGCTTGTAGACGGCCTCGCCGTGCAGTGCGATGGCGCGCTCGCGATTGCGCTTGAGGTTGTTCCTCCACAGTTTGCAGGTGTGCTGGTAATCCCTGGCGTGGTTGACGACCTTCCGGATATTGAGCACGTCTTCGGCGGCGATGATGATTTCCTGCAGCCGGGGCAGTTCCGAACCGGGAAAGACGATGCTCGACAGCCGGGATGTCTGTTCGCGCTTCCTCTCGCCCACGCAGCCATGTGCAATGGTCTGCAGCGAGAGCCGGCCCGGAAACACCAGCCACGACGCGCACTTCTCGAAGAACGCGCGGTAGGCAGCAACCTTTTCTGTCGGTGTCATGCCGGGGCGGGCGAAATGCTCGAAGGCGCCGATGGAGATGATCGCGTCGTAGGGTGTCGCGGGTACGTGCTCCTGCCACGCTTCCTGGCGGACTTCGACGCCTTGCATGCCGCGTTCTCGGATCCATTGCGCCTGCGCCGCGCTCAGGGTCAGTCCGACTGCGCGTCTCACGCGGTGCACCTGCGTCAGCTGGTGGAGCAGCGTGCCCCAGCCACAGCCGATGTCGAGTACGGTCTCCTTGCCGACGGCGTTCGCGCTCTCGACGTGATACGCAAGCTTCCGCAGTTGAGCCTCGGCGAGATTTTCATCTGTCTGCTCGCCTTGCCACAAGGCGCACGAGTAATTCATGCCTTCGTCCAGCCACAGGCGGTAGAAGTCGTTACCCACGTCGTAGTGGCACTGGATCTCGGCAGCAGAGGCGCCCGTGTTGGCGCGCATGCCATCGTTGTCATCATCCATATCGATGCGACCTTGGCGGCTTGATGGTCATCGTTGAGATGCGAATGCTACCTCGCGCGGGCCAGCGCGACGAGGGCCCGATGAGTTGTCGCGTATTCCCTGCCGGCTTCCATAATTCAGTACCGGAAGAGTACGATCGGGGAAGCGACATCGGCGCGCGGCCGGCTGCTGCATGGATGCAGACAAGTCGCGTGGCGTGACAGCCACATCTCTGGGAGGCAGCAAGCATGAGTCTTCGGTCAGGTACGAGCGCCCTGTTGGCGATGGTGTTGCCTGCATTGCTCGCGGGGTCAGTCCACGCCGTCGATGTATGGACCGTCGGCGTGAACAACACTCGCCAGGGCTGGAACAAGTTCGAGACGGTACTGACACCGGCGAACGTTCCCAATCTCAGGAAGATCCGCGAGTTCGCCGTCGACGAGAAGGTCGACGTGTCGCCGCTCGTGGTGGGTAACAGGCTCTATGTGTTTACGATGAATACCACGGTCTACGTCTTCGACACCAACACGGGGGCGCAACTTGGCAAGCGTCAGCTTGCCGCGCCTTTCGATCCGTGTGCGCAGCCCGGCAACATGGACATGTGGTGCCTCTATCACAACTGGGGCATCACGGCGACGCCGGTGATCGATATCGCCACCAACACGCTCTACGTGGCCACGCTGGCAAAGCCGAACGCACAGGCCAGCAATCAGGATCGCATCAACCTGCTCTGGGTGATGGATGCGAACACGCTCGTCGACCGGCGACCACCGTTGCTCATCGCAGGCAATGCCGACAACGGTGGCGGCGGTCTCGCCAACGGCTTCACGACGCCGTACCAGAAGATGCGTGCGGGCTTGGGGTTGCTCACGGGTGACGACGGAAACAAGGCGCTCATCATCGCGTTCTCCATGAATGGCGAGAACCCGAACGGGCCCGGACATGGATTCGTGGTCGCGTACGACGTGCGTGGACTGAACGGCGAGGCCGGCTTCACGCCGACGCCTGCCATCTGGAACGTGACGCCCGGTGGAGGCGCCGGAGGCATCTGGATGGCAGGGTCCGGGCCGGCGATCGACGGCAACGACATCTACTTTACGACGGGCAACGGCATGGACCCGGGAACGAATCCGGGCAATTTCGCCGAGAGCTTCGTCAAGCTGCATTACACGGCGGGCGCTGCCAACGTGAACGGCGGGAAACCGAAGCTCGAGGTCGCGGACTTCTGGTGTGCGTTCAGCGATTTCGGGCGTGCGGATGGCGATCAGGATCTCGCCTCGGCGGGTGTCTTCATCGTGCCGGCGCGCGGCAACCTCGTCGGCGGCGGCAAGGACGGCATCCTCTACAACCTGAACATGAACAACCTCGGGAAGAACTCGTGGCAGCCGCATTTCAATCTTCCCTTCGTCGCCACCTACCTGCCGAATGCACCGAACGGCGACGCCGGCCTGCCGACGTCGACGGTACCCGATCCCAACTGGCCGATCGTCAATCGCGATCGCAACCTGCCATGGAATACGCCAGACCAGAAGACGCATCACATCCACGGCACGCCCGTCTACATGGAGCGGGCGACCAAGGGCATCGTTTACGTCTGGGGCGAGAACGAGCGTCTCAAGGCCTACAACTACGACTTCGGGACGAAGCGCATCGCGTCGTTCCGCGGTGAGGGCGTGCGCTACGCCTCGGGCAAGCCGGGTGAGCCCGGTGGCATGCCGGGCGGACGGCTCGTCGTCTCCTCCAACGATACGTTTCCTGCCACCGGGGTGGTGTGGGCAACCTACCCGACCAAGGGGGACGCGAACTCCAAGGTCGTTCCCGGTGCGCTCGTCGCCTACGACGCCACGACGCTCGTCAACGGCACGCAGATGAAGGAGCTGTTTCACAGCGATACCAAAGCGGGAGACAAGCTCGGAAACTTCGCCAAGTTCTCCACGCCGGTCGTCGCGAACGGCAAGGTCTACGTGGCCACGTTCAGCAACAAGGTCGTCCAGTACGGACTGTAAGACAGGAGGCGCTACGCGCCCCTGCATTGCGTCGACACCCGCTTTCGGAGGCTCCCATGAGACATCTCGCAGTGATGGCAGGCGTGCTGCTGTCCGCCTGCAGCAGTGCGCCAACCCGGATGACCGCCACGCCGGCGCAGCCGGCGACGCCACAGACCGCGTCCCCGGCTGCAGCGGCGCCGATGCAGCCGGCGGTGCCGGCGCCGGCCGTGGCCGCCGCGGAGGCCGCGCCCCCGGTCAGCGATCTCGGTGATCTGGAGACGATGACGCTGGGTTGCCCCAAGGCGGGACTGAACGCCGCGGCGCGGGAGGCTGCCCGGGCGCGCGCCCAGGGACGCTACCAGTTCTCGTACTTCAGGATCATCAGCGATTCCCATCATGCGCTCTACGAAGTCCGTTTCACGAGCAACGATCACGAGGACCCGGAGCTGAAATACTGCGTATCCATCTATTGCCAGCAGGGCTGGGATCCCAGGAACACGAAGGTGTTGGTGACTCCCATGGGCGAGGCGGCAACGCCGGACAAAACCGATGCTGCGGGTGCAGCGCACGGCGGACACTGCGGGATGGACGCAGCGATGCCTGCGAAGCCGCGATCGAAGAAGCGCTGACGAGCACAGCTCAGAAGGCGAGACTCCAGTTCGCGTAGAGGGTGCCGACGCGGTCGAGCTGATAGCCGTTCACGTCCGTATACACGGGTTGCAGCCATTCGATGCTGAAGCGGTTGCCGCGCAGCCAGCCCGACTCCACGACGCTGTTGAGGCCGAAGCCGACGTCGAGAAAGTTGCCGCCGTAGTTGGCCTGCAGATCGGGCGGGCTGCTGTGGTTGTGCGCACCGTTGTAGTGGCCCTCGATGTCGCCCTGGCTCGTGTACAGCATGCGCAGCGACCCCGACAGCCAGTCGAGCAGGCGGTAGCTGCCCCAGCCCGTGGCCTGGAAGACGTCACCGTAGCGGAATCCGGCCTCGTTCTCGCCTTCCAGGCGGATCACCCCGAGCAGCTGCGCGCCCCAGGCGAAGCGGTCTGCGCGCCCGGTGTAGGTCAGGCTCGGCACGAAGTCCCAGGTCCCGCTGCCCAGTTGCATCATGTAGTGCGTGTAGCGCCCGTCCGCGCCCTTCTGGGTGACCGAACCGGTGGGAGCACTGAATGTGATGCCGACGTGCGCATGGTTGACCGGGTCGTCGTAGAGACGCACCAGCGCGGACAGCAAGGTGTCGCCGAAACCGTCGGTGCTGTGCGAGTGCGATCCCGCGCCGCCGTGTCCGCCGTGCTCGCCCGCATCCGAGCCAGGGAGCGTCGGCAGCGCCTGCATGCTCATGTCCATGCTGACGTACTGCGGCATGACCATCAGACTGAGCCAGTCGGTCGGCGCGTACATGATGTCGAGCATGCTCATGTACATGTTCATGCTGGTCGGCTTCATCGAGTAGCCGGCGGCGGCGAGGGCGACGTCGCTGACGCTGCTCGTCCCGTGCAGCACGTCGCCGGCCTGTCGGCTGTACATGAAGCGATAGCCGACCATGAACTCGCCGGCCTTGTGCATGTGATCGAAAAGCACGCCGGC
>JAEUMW010000388.1 GCA_016791345.1 Betaproteobacteria bacterium
GCTTCGAGGCGGTTGTAGCGCATGAAGTCGGCGCTGTGACAGTTGAGACAGTAATTCACGAAAAGCCGCACGCCGCGCTGCAACGAAGCCGCATCGCGCGGGTCGATGGGCGCGCGGTCGAGCGGCGGCCCCTCGCTCGAAGCGAATGCCGACGCCGACATCAGGAACACCAGGAGAAGGACGAGTCTTTTCATTATTTGTTCACCCGCTTCGGTTCGGGCTTCACCGAGTCAATCCGGGTATACCAGGGCATGAGCAGGAAGAACGCGAAATAGACGACCGTGAGCACGCGCGCCATCCAGGTGTAGAGCGGCGTTGGCGCTTCCACGCCGAGCCAGCCGAGCACACAGAAGGCGATAACGAAGAGCGTGAGCGCGAACTTGTAGATCGGCCCGCGATAGCGGATCGACTTGACCGGGCTGCGGTCGAGCCACGGCAGCAGGAACAGGATGACGACCGCCGCACCCATCACCGCCACACCGGGGAACTGCGATCCAAACATCGCCGGCACCGCGCGCAGCATGGCGTAGAACGGCGTGAAGTACCACACCGGCGCAATGTGCGGCGGCGTCTTCAGCGGGTCGGCGGGGATGAAGTTGTTGTATTCGAGAAAGTAGCCGCCCATCTCCGGCGCGAAGAAGACGACCATGCTGAAGATGACGAGGAACACCACCACGCCGACGATATCCTTCACCGTGTAGTACGGATGGAAGGGGATCCCGTCCAGCGGTATGCCGGTCTTCGGGTCCTTGTTCTTCTTGATCTCGATGCCGTCCGGATTGTTGGAGCCGACCTCGTGCAAGGCGATGATGTGCACGAAGACGAGACCCAGCAGCACCAGCGGAACGGCGATCACGTGGAACGCGAAGAAGCGGTTCAGCGTCGCATCGCCGACGACGAAGTCGCCGCGGATCCAGATCGCGAGATCGGGACCGATCAGCGGGATCGACGAGAACAGGTTCACGATCACCTGCGCGCCCCAGAACGACATCTGCCCCCACGGCAGCAGATAGCCGAAGAACGCCTCGGCCATCAGCGCCAGATAGATGAAGCAGCCGATGATCCAGAGCAGTTCGCGCGGCTTGCGGTAGGAACCGTAGAGCAGCGCACGGAACATGTGCAGATAGACCACGATGAAGAAGAACGAGGCGCCCGTGGAGTGCATGTAGCGGATCATCCAGCCCCACGAGACATCGCGCATGATGTACTCGACCGAGCCGAACGCGAGTTCGGCGGACGGCTTGTAGTTCATCGTGAGGAAGATGCCCGTGACGATCTGGATGACGAGCACGAGGATCGCGAGCGAGCCGAAGTAGTACCAGAAGTTGAAGTTCTTCGGCGCGTAGTACTCGGCGAGGTGGTACTTCCAGGTTTCGACCAGCGGAAAGCGGTCGTCGAACCACTGCAGCAACTTCTCGGGCATGGTCGTGCCGTTCGCCATCTATCACGCTCCTTTCTTTTCTTCGCCGATCAGCACGCGGGTGTCGCTCAGGAAGTAGTACGGCGGGATCTCGAGGTTGATGGGCGCGGGCTGACCGGCGAACACACGGCCGGCGAGGTCGAACCGCGACCCGTGGCACGGACAGAGAAAACCGCCCGGCCAGTTGGCCCCGAGCCCGCTCGCGTCACCCGGTTCGAAGCGCGGGCTGGGCGAGCAGCCGAGATGCGTGCAGATGCCGACCACGACCAGAAATTCCGGCTTGATGGAGCGATCGGGATTCTTGCAGTTGTCCGGCTGCATCGAGGCGTTCGACTCCGGATCGGCGAGGAAACTCGTGTCCTTCGCCAGGCTTTCCAGCATCGGCTTGGTCCGGTTGAGCACCCACACCGGCTTGCCGCGCCACTCGACAGTGAGCATGGCGCCCGGTTCCAGGCGGCTGATGTCCACCTCGACGGGAGCACCGGCAGCGCGCGCCCGGGCGCTCGGCTCCATGCTGATCAGGAACGGCACCGCTACCGCCGCGCCGACCACACCACCGACGGCCGAAGTCGCTGCGATCAGGAAGTTCCGTTTGCTCTTGTTAACGTCGGAAGGGCCCCGGTAGGAAGGAGCCCCGAGTACCGCTTCATCGCCCATCACGCTTGGCCCTCGATACTTTTTGTTCGGAATTGGTGCGTGGCCCGGATTTTACCCGATCCCCGCGTCGAATATCACGCCTTTCCAACACTTTTTTTGGGGAAATTACAGAAAGTTCCAGACAAAAACGCGTGATGAATCATTGACTTGACAGTCACAACAACAGCATATCCTTATATTGCGGCGCATCGAAAACGACACCGGACGGCTTCACCCGCGGGCGCGATTGGCGCGCTCAGGCCGGATTGTCCTCGTCGAGAAAGAAGTGCTCCACCCCGAAGCGCTCCGCCAGGTGGGCGCCGAGCGCCTGCACACCGTAACGTTCCGTCGCGTGGTGCCCGGCCGCGAGAAAGGCCACCCCGGTCTCGCGGGAGAGGTGCACCGTGCGCTCCGAGACCTCCCCGGTGAGGAACGCATCGACGCCGAGGGCAACGGCGTCCCCGAGCAGGTCCTGCGCGCCGCCGGTACACCAGGCGACACGGCGCAGAGGCCGCTCGGGAGCGCCGACCACGAGCGGCGGACGCGCCAGCCGGTTCTCGACGCTGCGCGCGAACTCACCCAGGGTCAGTGGCCGCGCGGGCGTGCCCCAGGCCGCGATGTGCTGATCGCCGAACCAGCCTTCGACCCGAAGCTCCAGTCGCGCGGCGAGCGCGGCGTTGTTCCCGAGTTCCGGATGCGCGTCGAGCGGCAGGTGATACGCGATGAGATTGACGTCGCTGCCGAGCAGCAGCGCGAGACGCGCCCGCCGCGGCCCGGTGACCACGGACGGCTCGTTCTTCCAGAAATAGCCGTGATGCACCAGCAGACTGTCCGCGCCCGCTGCGACGGCCTGCCGGAGCACCGCCAGCGACGCCGTGACCGCCGTCGCGAGCCGCCGCGTCTCGGACCGCCCCTCCACCTGCAGACCGTTTGGACAGTAGTCGCGGAAACGGGGGACCTCGAGCAGGCGTTCGGTATAATCGACCAATTCACTCGTCTGCATGACCGATCACTATTCCGTGCGCAAGCTCTGGCTCATCTTTGCTCAAACCGCCACCATCTGCCTGGCCATTCTTTTCGTGGTGTCGACCCTGCGACCCGAGCTCGTGTCGTGGGGCAGCCGCGGCCAGCTGGTGACCATCCGGGAAGCGACCACCGTCGGCGCGGAGGGCGCGAAGGCGCCATCCTACAACGCGGCCGTCGCGCGCGCGACGCCGGCGGTGGTGAACATCTTCACCAGCAAGGATGCGCGCATGCAGTCGCATCCGTTCATGGATGATCCGCTGTTCCGGCGCTTCTTCGGTGAAGAGTCGCGCAACGAGCAGCGCAAGGAATCGAGCCTCGGTTCCGGCGTCATCGTCAGCACCGACGGCTACATCCTCACCAATCACCACGTCGTCGAGCAGGCCGACGAGATCGAGATCGCGCTGGCCGACGGACGCCGCGCGCGGGCGCGTATCGTGGGTGCCGATCCGGAGACCGACCTCGCCGTGCTCAAGGCCGAGATCAAGGACGTGCCCAGCATCGCCTTTGGCGCTGCCGAGGGAGTGCGCGTGGGTGATGTCGTGCTCGCCATCGGCAATCCGTTCGGCGTCGGGCAGACCGTCACCATGGGCATCGTGAGCGCGCTTGGCCGCACGCATCTGGGGATCAACACCTTCGAGAACTTCATCCAGACCGATGCCGCCATCAACCCCGGCAATTCGGGCGGCGCGCTCATCGATGCGAGCGGCAACCTCATCGGCATCAACACGGCAATCTATTCGCGCACCGGCGGTTCGCAGGGCATCGGCTTTGCCATTCCCGAGAGCGTGGCGAAGCAGGTGCTGCAGCAGATCGTCGCCAATGGCGCCGTGACACGCGGCTGGATCGGCGTCGAAGCCCAGGATCTGTCGAAGGAACTGGCGGATTCGTTCGGTCTCAAGGC
>JAEUMW010000389.1 GCA_016791345.1 Betaproteobacteria bacterium
GGTCAGTTCCGCAAGACGGGCGATCCCTACATCGTCCACCCGCTTGCGGTGGCAAACATCCTCGCCGAGCTCCACCTCGACCCGCAGGCGCTGACGGCAGCGCTGCTGCACGACGTGATGGAAGACACGTCGGTCACGAAGGGCGAAATCTCGCGCAAGTTCGGCAAGAACGTCGCGGAGCTGGTCGACGGCGTCTCCAAGCTCGATCGCATCGAGTTCGCCACGCACGAGGAGCACCAGGCCGAGAGCTTCCGCAAGATGCTGCTCGCCATGGCGCGCGACGTGCGCGTGATCTTGATCAAGCTCGCCGACCGGCTGCACAACATGCGCACGCTCTCCGGGCTCGCGCCCGAGAAGCGGCGCCGCATCGCGCGCGAGACGCTGGACATCTATGCGCCGATCGCGAATCGGCTCGGGTTGAACAGCATCTATCACGAGCTCGAGGATCTCTCCTTCAAGCACCTGTATCCGGCGCGCTACCGCGTGCTGTCGAAAGCCGTGAAGGCCTCGCGGGGCAACCGCCGCGAGGTGGTGCAGAAGATCCTCGAGAGCATCCGCAACAAGCTCAGGGACTCGCGCATCGACGCGAACGTCACCGGCCGCGAGAAGCACATCTTCAGCATCTATCGCAAGATGAAGGAGAAGCAGCTGCCCTTCTCCAAGGTCCTCGACATCTTCGGCTTTCGCGTGATGGTGAAGGACGTGCCGTCGTGCTATCTCGCGCTCGGCGCACTGCACGGGCTGTACAAGCCGATCCCGGGCAAGTTCAAGGACTACATCGCAATCGGCAAGACCAACGGCTATCAGTCGCTGCACACCACACTCTTCGGACCGTACGGCATGCCGCTCGAAGTGCAGATCCGCACTGCCGACATGCACAAGATTGCAGAGGCGGGGGTGGCTTCGCACTGGCTCTACAAGAGTTCCGACGCCACGCTCAACGACCTGCAGCACAAGACCCACCAGTGGCTGCAGAGCCTGCTCGAGATCCAGTCCGAAAGTGGCGACTCGATCGAGTTCCTGGAGCATCTGAAGATCGACCTCTTCCCGGATGAAGCCTATGTCTTCACGCCGAAGGGGAAGATCATGTCGCTGCCGCGCGGCGCAACGGCGGTGGACTTCGCCTACGCCGTGCACACCGACATCGGCAACCGTTGTGTCGCGGTGAAGATCAACGACGAGCTGATGCCGCTGCGGACCGAGCTCAAGAGCGGGGACCGCGTCGAGATCATCACCGCCGTGCACGCGAAGCCGAATCCGGCCTGGCTCGGCTACGTCATCACCGGCAAGGCGCGCGCCCACATCCGGCACTTCCTCAAGACGATGCAGTACGACGAATCGCGCCAGCTTGGCGAACGACTGCTCGCGCAGGCGCTCGCCGGTTTCGGCTCGAGCCTCGCCGAGATCGATTCGGCGACCTGGGAGCGCCTGGTGCGGGACGCCCGCGTCCGCGGCAAGGACGAGATCCTGGCCGACATCGGTCTAGGGAAGCGGCTGTCGGTGGTGGTCGCGCGCGAGCTCCTGTCGATGACCGAAGCGGCGCCGATGGAAATGAAGCATCCCGGTACCGTCGTCATCCGCGGCACGGAAGGGATGACCGTCCAGTTCGCGCAATGCTGCCGCCCCATTCCAGGCGACCCGATCATCGGCTGGATCAAGAAAGGTCAGGGCATGGTGATCCACACCCACGATTGCCCGGTCATGGCGAAGACGCGAGCCGATCCGGACAAGTATCTGGACGTGGAGTGGGATCCGGAGACGAAGAAGCTCTTTGATGTCAGCATCAAGCTCATCGCGATGAACCGGCGCGGTGTGCTGGCGCGCATCGCGGCGGAGATCGCCGACGCGGAGTCGAACATCGACAACGTGAGCATGGACACCGAGGACGGCAGCCAGTACAGCACCGTTCACTTCACGCTGCAGGTGCACGATCGCCTGCACCTCGCCCAGGTGATGCGCGCACTGCGACGCATTCCCGAAGTGGTGCGCATCGCGCGTGCGAAGGGCAACCTCTGAAGCGGCCCGTGAGCCGTCAGCGCTTGGCGCAGACGCTCAGACCGTCATCCCAGCCGAGTCGATAGTCCGTATCCGAGCGCTGCCGCTCGGCGTCCTTGGTCGGGTTGCCGCGGGCGGTCTTGCAACCTGCGGCAAACCCGTCCTTGAACGCCTGCGAGTATCCGGAAAGATTCACCGTCGGCCCGACCGGCCGTGGCTGCGTACAGGCGATGGTGCCGAACAGGACCACTGCGGCAGCTACAGCAATCCTGGCAATCGAGAGGTTCCGGTGTTCTTGCGGCAACGGCTCAGTGACCCTTGGGCAGGGCGGGTGCCATCGCGCTGCGCGACGCCCGCGGGTCGCCACTCGCCTCGACGCAATTCGACAGCGAGGCGTCGAGCATCGCGCCGGTGCCTGCGGCTCCCGGCACGTTGATGCCGGCACGGCGTACACACGGTGTTCCGCCCATGTTTTCCGACAGCGGTCCTTCCTTGATGCGGTCGATCGCACCGCCCGTTTGCAGGGGGTTGGCGCCAACCGCTTTCTGCGATAGGGGGAAATACCCGAGCAGGGTGGCGATCCCGAACAGGCTGTAGAGGATCACCACCAGCGCGACGAGCAGCAGCAGGAAATAAAGCCCCTGCTCCCAAGGCTCGTCGCTTCTGCCCCGGGTACGGAAAGGTTGCGACATGAAGTTACCCCACGACGGGGCGGAGCGCGAGGGCACGGGCCTCCCTGAGTTTTCGCTCACGGCGCTGCAACCTCAGCCAGCGCGGCTTGAACCCGCGTTTCTGTGCCGGCGCCTCGGACTCCGCCGCACGTGGGGCGGTGAGTTCCGCGTTCTCGGCCTTCGCCGACAGTGCAATCGTCTGGTTTTTGTTCATTTTCATTGGACTCCACGGTTGTGAGACACAACTCTCTTCTGCAACCGTCGTACCAATGAACAAAACTGATAAAAACCATATCCTTAGAAACTATCTTCGAGATCGCGTCGAGAAAAAACGTCGCCTGCGAGCGACAGACAATGCGACAGAGCCTGCATCGCCCCGCGCCGTGCCTCTATCGCCAGTCGCCGGCGAGCGACGACCTGTCACTCCGCGGCATTCTTGAAGAGCCGCGGGTCGAGATGATGACGCTGCAGCAGCTTGTAGAACTCGGTGCGGTTGCGCTTGGCCATCCGCGCTGCCTGCGACACGTTGCCGTTGGTGATTTTCAGCACCTGCGCGAGGTATTCCCGCTCGAAGCGGCGCCGCGCCTCCTCGAACGAGGACAGGGTCTCGGTCTGCGTCTTCAGTGCCCCCTGAACAAGGCTGGCCGGCACCACGGGCGAGGTGGAAAGCGCGACCGTCTGCTCGACCAGGTTGTAGAGCTGGCGGACATTGCCCGGCCACGGCGAGGAGATCAGGAGTTCCAGCGCTTCCGGTGCGAATCCGTTCACCGTCTTCTTGTAGCGCGCGGACAACTGCCGCAGGAAGTGATGCGCGAGCAGCGCGATGTCCTCCCGCCGCTCCGCGAGCGACGGCAGCGCCAGGTGCACGACGTTCAGGCGATAGTAGAGATCCTCGCGGAAGCGCCCGGCGGCGATCTCGACTTCGAGATCGCGATGCGTGGCAGAGATGATCCGCACGTTGATATCCAGGGTGCCGGTCGAGCCGACCGGCCGCACCTGCCCTTCCTGCAGTACCCGCAGCAGCTTGACCTGCAGCGAAAGCGGCATGTCGCCGACCTCGTCGAGCAGCAGCGTGCCGCCGTCGGCCGCCTGGAACAGGCCGCGGTAGTCGCGGATCGCGCCCGTGAAGGCGCCCTTGGTGTGGCCGAAGAGCTCGGATTCCAGCAGCGGCTCGGGGATGGCGCCGCAGTTCACCGCATGGAACTGCCGCTTCGCGCGGGTACTCGCCCGGTGAATCGCCTGCGCAAGCAGCTCCTTGCCGGTGCCGCTCTCGCCCGTGATGAGTACGCTCGCGTCGCTTTCGGCCACCAGCCGCGCCTTGGCGAGCAAGTCCTCCATCTGCGGGCTGCGCGTGATGACATCGGCGCGCCAGGCCTCGCTGCGGACCGGCTCCTCCCCTTCCTCCTTGATACCGGGTTCGGCGACACCGGAGACGGTGACGGCGCGCTCCAGTTCATCGAGCAGCGCTTTCGGATCGAAGGGCTTGGTGAGATAGCCGAAGATGCCGCGGCGGGTCGCCGTGACGGCGTCGGGAATCGTGCCGTGCGCGGTGAGCATCAGCACCGGCAGCGCCGGATTGTCGCGGTGGATCGCCTCGAAGAGCGACATGCCGTCCATCCCGCCCATGCGCAGATCGGTGACGACCGCCTGCGGGCGCGACAGCGACAGCTGGGCAAGCGCGGCTTCGCCGCTCTCCGCCGCCTTGACGTCGTAGCCGGCGGCCTTGAGACGGATCGACAGAAGCTTGAGCAGATCGGGGTCGTCGTCGACGACGAGGACCCGGGGTTTTGTCGCGTTCATGAGTGTCATTTTTTGTGCGGCGATGATTGTTCGCGGTCGATGAGACTCTTCTCGACCTCTTTCAGGGCGTCCAGCTTCTCCTGCAGGGAGTCCGCCCGCTTCTGCTCCTCGCGCATCCGCTCTTCCAGCTTCCGGTTGTCGCCGATCTGGAAGTAGGCGAAGGCAGCCAAGGCGCGCATGCCGTTGCCGGTGCCTCCCTTCTCCTTCACCATCGGTTCGAGGAGCGCCGCAGCCCTGGCATCATCGGCGCCGCCGGTGTTCGGCAGCAGCAACAGCAACGCATACAACAGCCGGTTGTAGTCCGTCTTCGCGCGTGCGAACGACTGCCGTGCCTGTTCGAGTTCTTTCGCCGCCTCGCCCGCCGCCATCCTGCGCACGCCTTCGCTCTGTACGAGGAGTCGATAGAGCTCGGTCTGCTGCGGCTCCTGCGGCGGGGGAAGTGGCGCCGGCTCGGTCTTGACCTCGGGTCGCGGCGGCTCCACCAGGACCGGCGCGGGTTCGGGCGGCACCACCTCGGGTGGTGGCACGACGGGCTTCGTGTGAGTGCACGCCGTGAATAGCGCGAACGCCGCGGCCAGCAGGATTGGCGAAGTGTACCGCGGAACCGGGTTCTTCATACAGCACTCACCGAGGTCGCTCCCAAATCAGGAACCCGTCGCGCGACCCGTGGCAGGTTCACGCGAAAGCAGGCGCCCCCGGCTTCGGCGTTGCGCGCCTCCACACTGCCGCCGTGGGCGGATACGTATTCCTTGACGATGGACAACCCCAGACCCGACCCCTTGATGCGCTGGTGGGGAGCACGGCGACCGCGAAAGAAGGCATCGAAGACCTTCTCCCGCTCCTCCTCCGCCAGCCCGGGTCCCGCATCGCGCACCTCGATGATCACGCGCTCCCCGCTCAAGGTGGCACCCATCCGGATGGTTTGCCCATCGGGAGAGAATTTGATGGCGTTGGACAGCAGGTTGTCGAAGATCGTGGCGATCCGCCTCTCGTCTCCCTCGATCATGATATCAGGGCATACGAGAGCGAAGTTCAGCCCACGGCTGCGCAGGGCAAGCTGGTGCTTCCAGGCCACGCCCTCCAGCACCGGCCGCAGCGCGAAGCGGGTGATGTTGAGAATCGACTTGCCGGCCTGCAGGGCCTGGTAAGCAAGCAGGTCCTCGATCAGCCGCTGCAGTTCGACGCCGTTCACCCGCAGAATCTCGACCACTTCGCGCTGATCCTCGGAAAGCGGCCCGACCGCACCCTCGGCGAGCAGGTCGGCGCCTTCCTTCAGCGCAGTCAGCGGAGTCTTGAGTTCGTGCGACACGTGCCGCAGCAGGCGCGCCTTCTGTTCCTCGAGATCGAGCAGGCGCTGTCGCATCCAGTCGAGGCGACGCCCGAGATATTCGAGATCGGCCGGCCCGTCGACGTGGATTTCGGTGTTGAAGTCCGCTTCGCCGAGCTGCCGGATCGCGCCTTCGATCTGGCGGATCGGCTTCGCGATGAGCGCCGTGAATCCGACCACGAGAAACACCACCACCGGCACCAGCCCGAGCAATTGCCAGATGACGAGCTTGCGCACCTCCTCCGCCTTTTCCTGCAGCGAACGTACCTCCCGGTCGACTACCTCGCTCCCCTGCTGCTCGATGGTCCGCGCGAGGTCGGCCAGCGCAGTGAACTCGCCCACCGCATCGCGCAGCGCATCGGGATTCGAGCGCGACTCGAAGACGCGGCTGTGCAGCGCCTGTTCGGCACTGTTCAGTTCGGCCAGCAGTTCACGCCGCGCGGTGTCCGGGACCAGTTCTTCAAGTCCCACCGCCTCGGTACGGAACTTCTCGTGCGCGACCTCGAAGCCTTCCAGCAGCGAATCGTCGCCAAGGATCATGAACTGGCGAAAGCGGCGCTCCATGACCGTCACCTGCTCGATCAGGATGCGGCTCGCCTGCGCCGCCTGCACCGCCTGGTGCACGGCCTTGCGGCTCTGGTTCGCCACCTGCCCCACGGACAATGCGCTGGTGGCAAGCCCGAGCAGCAGCGGCAACGCCACCAGCATGAAGCCGACTACCGTCAGCATCAGGAACGAGCGGGGATAGTATCGCTGCATCATGTGGCCGGCCCGGGGGCGAGACGGCGCCGAAGAACCACCACCCGCGCTCCCGTGAAATATCCGATCGTCGAGAGCATAATCATTCACCGGTACAAACAAAAGCTGCGTTACCTTTGCCGCATGTCTGCCTATCAACGCATCCTGGTTCCCGTCGACGGCAGTGAAAGTTCGCTTCTGGGGGTGCGCGAGGCCGTTCGCCTCGCCCGTGATCAGGCGGCGAAGATCCGCTTCGTGTTCGTCGTCGACGAATCTGCCGTCGGACTCACCCTGGAAGGATTCGTCGCATTCAACGACATCGTCGACGCGCTGAAACAGGCCGGGCGGGATGCGCTCGCCGGCGCGGACGCACTCGCACGCGAGGCGGGTCTCGATGCGGAGACATCGCTCGTGGAGGAATACGCGGGCCGCGTCGCGGATGCGATCGTCGAAGCGGCGAAGCGCTGGCCCGCCGATCTCATCGTGATGGGCACGCACGGTCGCCGCGGACTCCAGCACGCGCTCGTCGGCAGCGAGGCGGAAGGCGTGATGCACAAGGCACCGGTGCCGCTGCTGCTGGTGCGGGGCAAGACCTGAACCGCTCGCTCGATGGCTGAACTTGCGCTTGGCCCCGCCGATGACGGACGTGCCTTCGACGCGCGGCCGGGAACGATGATCGTCATCGAACTGCCGGAGAATCCCACGACCGGCTTTCGCTGGTCCCTGCGCTCGAAGGTCGCGCCGGTCCTCGTGCTCAAGGCCGACCCGTTCGTGCCGCCGCAGAACACGCGTCCCGGCGCGGGTGGCAGCCGCCGCTTCGAATTCACTGCTTCAACCATCGGAAGCGCCGGGATCGTGCTGTGGAACTGGCGCGAGTGGGAAGGCGAGGGGTCGGTGGCGAAGCGCTACCAGGTAACGGTGAGGGTGAAATAAGACAGGCGCAGGGCAATCCCGGAGGTTCGCGCCCCGGCTATGCCGCGACCATTTGCTCCCGTTCCAGCGCCCGATCCAGCGCCGGACGCGACAGCAGACGGTCGGCATAGGCGCGCAGCAGGTCGGAATCGACTGGAATCCTGGCCGAGGTCGCCCACGCCAGTATGTGGGAGAGCATGATGTCGGCGGCGGTAAAGCGATCGCCCAGGATGAAAGCGTTGTCGCCGAGACCTTTCTCGAGGACGCGACAGGCGCGCCCGAATTCCCACTTGGCGGCCTCCTCGACCGCCGGCACCCGCAGTTCCTGCGGCAGCGCGAAGCGATGCTTGGCAAGGGTCCGCAGCGGCTGCTCGAGTTCGGAGATCGCGAACGCCAGCCATTGGTTGTAGCGGGCACGGTCGGCTGTGCCGAAGCCAGGGGTCAACCCCGACGCGGGAAAGCAATC
>JAEUMW010000390.1 GCA_016791345.1 Betaproteobacteria bacterium
GCGTGTCCACATTTCCGGGTTCTTCGAGGGCGCGAAGCCATCGAGGAAGAATGCGTCGGCACGAGCGTCGAGCTGTGCGAGCATCGTGGCCGCGTCACCGAAGAGCAGCGTGAGCGCGACCCGATCGCGGTCGAAGTGCAGCCGGTGGAAGCCGGGCACCGCGGGCGGATAGACCTCCCGCAGCGCCCGCGAAAGAACCGCGAGTTCCGACCACGAAGCCGCAGCGCGCTCGAGGTCCGCGCGCGAGAGAGGGTGCTTCTCGACGGCGACGTAGTGCAGCCGTGCAGCGGCCGGCGCGCTCGATCGCCACGCCTGCCAGGTCGCGAGGAAGTTGAGGCCGGTGCCAAACCCGCACTCGATGATGGTGAAGCGTTCCGCGCGCGTCCAGCGCTCCGGCAACCCGTTGCCCAGCAGGAACGTGTGGCGCGTCTCCGCGAGACCGCCGGCAGCGGAAAAGTACACGTCCTGGAAGCGCTCCGAATACGGCACGCCATCCTCGCGCAAGCGCAGCGACGCGGGTTCGACGGCGGGCGGGTCGATCATGCGAAGCGCGTCCGCACAGTCGCGCCCGTGTCGAGGTGCGTGATGCCCCTCACGGACTTCACACGGGCAGCCGCCCGAGGGCGATGGGACCGCGCAGCTGACGCAGGAAGCAGGTGGCGAGGTCGATGTCCGTCCGTCCGTCCTCGCGCTCGAACTGCGCCTGCAGCGCGCTCCACGGCAGATGCGGGTGCCGATGGTGCACGCCGTGGAGATTGAAGTGGAGCAGCGCCGCGGCAACCCAGCGCGGGGCATGCGCGTTCATCGCGAGCCGTGGGTACTCCAGCCGCGTGGCATAGTGATAGGAGTTGTCGGCGATGGACACGAGCGCCGCGCGCACCGCGATGACGGTGGCGAGCATCCAGACGTTCGCGCCGTAGAGCCAGATGGCCGAGCCGAAAACGACGAGGATCGCGAGCATGTCGAGGCGCATCTCGCGCAGTGCGCGCGGCTCGCGCACGGCGCGCACGACGAGTCCGCCCGTCGAATCCGGATGTTCGAGGCGCGGCGCCAGCCAGTCGATTGCACGTTTCGGCAGCAAACACGCGATCGAGCTCAGCACCTCCAGCAAGTACATGCCGCCGAGCAACTGGACGTAAAAGCCGGCTGCCGCCGCGAGCCGCGACGTGCACGCCGGATCGTAGACTTCGGTGCGATCGCGACGCGTGCGGCTGTAACGATGGTGCAGCAGATGCGCGACGCGCAAAGCGCGAAACGGCGCGCCGTAGAGGACGCAGAGCAGACGCCCCGCCGCGTTGTTCCGGCGTCGCGCTGCGAACAGGTGACCGTGGATCGCCTCGTGAATCAGCGACCACATCGTGTTCGCGGAGAGCGCGATCGGCACCAGGAGCAATCCCCACCAGCGGTTCGCGGGCAGGAGCCACGCCGGCATCACGAGGAACAGGAGCAGACTCGCGGCGCCGAAAAAGCCGCACAGCATCGCGTTGAGACTGGAGGCAGGAGCCGGGCGGGAGGCGACTGTCGACATGCGATTCGCAAACTCAGGGTGTGTGTCTACGGCTGCTCGCGCTGTCTAACGCCATCGTATCGGCGCTGATTCGCGCCGCTCGCAGCGTGAGCAACTGCAGCATTCTTGCCGCATCGCGGTAAGATGCACCCTGGCTGGACGCTGTGCTGCAGGCACGAGGCGTCCTCTGTGCAACTGTGCGGAAGTCACGACCTGGAGAGTACGAGATGGGTGAAGGGTTCATCGGTTCGATCGTGATCGGTTTGTTGGCCGGCTGGCTCGGCGGCAAGATCATGCGCGGCGGCGGCTTCGGCCTGATCGGCAACCTCATCGTGGGCGTCATCGGCGCCGTCATCGG
>JAEUMW010000391.1 GCA_016791345.1 Betaproteobacteria bacterium
ACAAAGCTAAACCCACCCCAGGACCTTCCAGCCCCAGAGACAGGTTCCTCTTACCGTGCGAGTACTTCCAATGCCTCTCGAAGTCCCCCAGCAGCCCAGGCACCCAGGCACCCCATCCAGTTACCCCGGATCAAGCCACCCAAATACCCCAACCACCAGTGCCCTCAAAGCACCTAGCACCCACACCTATCGGCTACAAATTGTTAAAGAACGAGAAAACGAGGGTTGCGGGGGCAGGATTTGAACCTACGACCTTCGGGTTATGAGCCCGACGAGCTGCCAGACTGCTCCACCCCGCGTCCGGTTATCAAGACTTGGAATTATAGCTAACCGCAAAAGCGGGGGTCAACTTATACGAGGTTACACCGTCTCGTGACCGATCCCTGGCGCTGGCCTGGCCATCACCCAGTCGATCACGGCGGACCATTGCGCGACGTCCTGCTCCGCCAGCGACAAGGGAAGATCGAAGATGCTGCGTCCCGTGAACGCGCTGTTCGGATAGAGCTGGGTATCGCGAAGAAAGGCCAGCACCGGCAGGTCGTACTGTGCGAGAAACCCTCGCAAGGTTGCCGCGGCGCGGGTACGCGGGTCGACACGAACACCCACTATGGCAACGCAGGTGCGAGCCTTGCGCACCGCCTTCTCCTCCATGAGCGAGCGCACGAAGTCCCTCGTCGCCGCCATGTCAAAGACCGACGGCTGCACCGGCACGATCACCTTTTCGGCCGCCTTGACCGCATGTCCCAGGTTCTTGCCGTGCAACCCGGCGGGCGAGTCCAGGATCATCCAGCCGACATCCGCGGAACCACGCGGCTCGTCCGGACGACGACCGTCCAGTCGATGAATCACCGGCAGTGCAGGCGCGCGCAGCGACAGCCATTCGAGCGCAGACTTCTGCCGGTCGAGATCCCAGAGATAGACCCGTTCACCGCGCGCTGCAAGCGCTGCCGCGAGATTGGTTGCAACGGTGGTCTTTCCGCTGCCGCCTTTAGGGTTGGCGAGGAGGATCACCCGCATCGTGAGAAGCGCTCTCGCTGGTAGCCAGTCCCGACAGTGGAAGCGTCCCGCCGTCACCCGGGTCGACGAGCGTACCGAGATCCTCCAGCGGTGGCAGCTCTTCGAGCGAACGCAGTCCCAGATCGTCGAGAAACGACCGCGTCGTCGCATAGAGCGCGGGGCGTCCCGGTACCTCGCGATGCCCGACGACCTCGATCCAGCCGCGCGTTTCCAGTGCCTTCAGCACGCCGGAGGAAACGGTCACACCGCGAATGTCCTCGATGTCACCCCGGGTGGCCGGCTGGCGATAAGCGATGATCGCGAGTGTCTCCAGGACGGCGCGCGAGTACTTGGGCGGGCGTTGCGGGCTGAGTCGGTCCAGATAGATCTGATACTCGGAGCGCGACTGGAACCGCCATCCGCTCGCCACCTGCACAAGCTGCACACCGCGACCATCCCAGTCGCTGCGCAGTTCGTCGAGCACCCTGCGAATCGTGTCCGCACTGAGCTGTTCCTCGAACAGCTTGCGCAGGTCGGCTACCGAGAGCGGCTCCTGAGTCGTCAGCAGGACGACTTCCAGGACGCGCTTGATCTCCAGCACGTCATACAGCGGCGCATGCATCTCTGAGTCTCACGTAAATCGGCGCATAGGCGGCTTGCTGCTGTACCTCGATCAGGCTTTCGCGCGCGAGTTCGAGCACCGCCAGAAAGGTCACGACCAGCTCGGCGACGCCGGCCTCCCGCCGGAAAAGATCGACGAAGGCGGCGAAGCGCTGATCCTGCAAACGCCGAAGAATCCTCGTCATGTGATCGCGTACCGAAAGCTGCTCGCGCGTGACGCGATGGTGGCGATGAACGCTCGCCCGCCCGAGCAACGCGAGCCAGGCCGCCTTGAGATCGTCCGCCGACACCGCAGGCAGTCGCGTGACGATCATCTGCTCGATGTGCGCCTGCACGAAAGAGAAGTCGCGTCCGGCTCGCGGCAGTTCATCGAGCGCACGGCTGGCGAGCTTCATCTGTTCGTACGCCAGCAGCCGTTGCACGAGCGCCGCGCGCGGATCGTCCTCTTCCCTGTCGGCATGCCTCGGCTTCGGCAGCAGCATGCGCGACTTGATCTCTACCAGAAGCGCCGCCATGAGGAGATACTCCGCGGCCAGTTCGAGCTGGTGCGTGCGCATCATTTCCACATAGCCCATGTACTGCTTGGTGAGTTCGGCCATGGGAATGTCGAGCACGTCCAGGTTCTGACGACGAATGAGATACAGCAGCAGGTCGAGCGGCCCCTCGAACGTCTCAAGAAACACTTCGAGCGCATCCGGCGGAATGAAGAGGTCCTGCGGAACTTCGAGGATGGGCTCGCCACGCATCCGCCCGATGGGCGCCAGTTCGCCATGCTCGATCGTCTCCGCCCCCTGAGGCATGGGTTCTACCGATCCCATTTCTCGTGCACAACATTAACTGTTACGCGTAACACAATGAAAGTGAACATTAGTCATAGTGAACACCCATCGCCTGCCGCACATCGCGCATGGTCTCGGCAGCGAGTTTGCGCGCCCGTTCACAACCGTCCTCGATGATGTTTCGCACGAGCGTCGGATCCTGCAGGTAGTACTCAGCACGCGCGCGCATCGGCCGCTGCTCCGCAAGAATGGCGTCGATCACCGGCTGCTTGCACTCCAGGCAGCCGATGGAGGCGCTGCGACAGCCTTCCTGCACCCAGGTGCGACGCTCGGTGTCCGAGTAGACGAGGTGCAGCGGCCAGACCGGGCACTTCTCGGGTTCACCCGGATCCGTGCGGCGAATTCTCGCAGGATCGGTCGGCATCGTGCGCACCTTGCGCACCACGCTTTCTTCGTCCTCGCGCATCGTGATCGTGTTGTTGTAGGACTTCGACATCTTCTGCCCGTCGAGTCCCGGCATGCGCGAGGCTTCCGTGAGGAGAGCCCGCGGCTCCGACAGGATCATCTTTCCGCCGCCTTCCAGGTACCCGAAAAGCCGCTCCCGATCGCCGATGGAAACATTCTGCGCCTCATCTAGCAGCGCCTTCGCAGCATCGAGCGCGGCTGCGTCGCCCTCCTGTTGATAGCGCACGCGCAGCTCGCGATAGAGCTTGGCTCGCTTCCCGCCGAGTTTCTTGATCGCGAGCTCGGCCTTTTCCTCGAACCCGGGCTCGCGCCCATACAAATGATTGAAGCGCCGGGCAACTTCACGCGTGAACTCGATGTGCGGCACCTGATCCTCGCCGACCGGCACGAGGTTCGCGCGGTAGATCAAGATGTCGGCACCCTGCAAGAGTGGATATCCAAGGAATCCGTAAGTTGAAAGATCCTTCTCACCTAGTTTCTCTTGCTGATCCTTGTACGAAGGCACACGCTCCAGCCACGACAGGGGCGTGATCATGGACAGCAGGAGGTGCAACTCCGCGTGATCCGGCACGCGCGACTGAATGAAAAGCGTGGCCTGCGCCGGATCGACTCCTGCGGCCAGCCAGTCGATCACCATGTTCCACACACTGTCCTCGATGATTCCGGGAGTGTCGTAATGCGTGGTGAGCGCGTGCCAGTCCGCAACGAAGAACAGACACTGGTATTCGTGCTGCAGGCTCACCCAGTTCTTCAGCACGCCGTGATAGTGGCCCAGGTGCAGCGTTCCCGTGGGACGCATCCCCGATAACACCCTGTCTGCGAACATCGCCGTGTAAAGTCCTTATTGCTAAAGGCTCGA
The DNA here is from genome assembly GCA_016791345.1 of Betaproteobacteria bacterium. Lineage (NCBI taxonomy): Bacteria > Pseudomonadati > Pseudomonadota > Betaproteobacteria > Betaproteobacteria bacterium. Next base: position 3,721 of record JAEUMW010000391.1, read on the forward strand.
TATCAGTGCGAGCAACTCGGGGAACCCGATCAAACGCCCTGTGGCTTCGAGCAGGCCGATGATGATCGGCCATAAAACCCAGCCCAGCGCGCCGGTAAAGAGCAGGAGCAGCAGTATCACCATGCCGTACGGTTCCAGCAGCGAGAAGCGGTACGCGAGCCGTGGCGGGAGAATGGACACCAGGATGCGACCGCCATCGAGCGGGAGCAACGGCATCAGATTCAGAACGGCGAGCGCCACGTTCACCAGTATGCCGGCGGCACCCATCCACATCATCGGCTGCGAGAAATAGCTCTCCGGTGCAACCGTCCCCAGTTTGAGGACAACAGCCCAGAATAAAGCCATGGCGAAGTTCGCGCCGGGGCCGGCGGCCGCCACCCAGCGCATGTCCCGCTTCGGATTGCGCAGGTTGCCGAAGTTCACCGGGACAGGCTTGGCCCAGCCGAAAAGGATGCTGCTGCCGGCGAAATGGCTGAGCGTCAGGATCACGAGCGGCACGATCAGTGTTCCCACCAGATCGATGTGACGCAGCGGATTCAGGCTTACCCGGCCCTGCGCATACGCCGTGAGGTCGCCGTAATGCTTCGCTACGTAGCCATGCGCGGCCTCGTGCAGCGTGATCGCAAACACGAGCGGCAGTGCGAAGATCGAGATCGTGCGAATGAGGTCAGCATCCATGCTCATGCCAGACCGAAAGGGGCAAGGCTGCCCTTGCCGGCGCGGATGACCTGCGGCGCAGCTCCCGTCAGGTCCACCACCGTCGTCACCTGCAGTCCGCAGGCACCGCTGTCGATGATCAGGTCGACCAATCCTTCCAGGCGCTCGCGAATTTCGCCGGCGTCGTTCAGCGGCAGTTCATCGCCGGGAAGGACGAGGCTCGTGCTGAGAATCGCCTCGTCGAGCGCAGCGAGCAACGCCTGCGCCACCGGATGGTCGGGCACCCGCAGCCCGATCGTCTTGCGTTTCGGGTGCTGAAGGCGTCGCGGCACTTCTCGCGTGGCTTCGAGAATGAACGTGTAGCTTCCCGGCGTGGCGCTCTTCAGCAGCCGAAACTGCTGGTTATCGACGCGTGCGTAGCGCGCGACCTCGGACAGATCCCGGCAGACCAGCGTGAAATGATGCTTTGCGTCCAGTGCGCGAATGGCGCGGATGCGATCGACCGCCGTGCGATCGTCGAGCCGACAACCCAGCGCATAGCACGAGTCGGTCGGGTACACGATCACGTTACCTTCGCGCACCAGATCTGCCGCCTGCCGAATCAGGCGCGGTTGCGGGTTCGCGGGGTGAACGCTGAAGAATTGGGTCATGGGGCGCGGCGCCTGAGCGCGCGGTGCTCATCGCGGTCAGCGGGCAGCCACCAACCCGGACGCCAATTCCCAGTTCTCCCAGATCGGCGAGACACCACAAGGCAGCATCGGAAGTGCGCCCAGGTCGAAGCGCTGTTCGCCCGGACCATGAAAATCGGATCCACCCGAGGCCTTGAGGCCGAACGCGCGGCAGAGTCGGGCAAACGCCAATACCTGATCCGGACGGTGACTCGGCGCAACGACTTCGATGCCCGAACCTCCGAGATCCCGAAAGTCTCCGATCAACTGCGCGAGTTGCTGGTCGCTCACGCGGTAGCGTCCCGGGTGCGCGATCACCGCCTCACCTCCTGCGGCGCGAATCCACGATACGGCATCCTCCAGGCTTGCCCACTGGTGCTCGACGAAACCGGGGCGCCCCTCCGCCAGGTAACGCTTGAACACGTCCCGTGGGCTCGCGGAGACGCCACGCTCGACGAGATAGCGCGCGAAGTGCGTGCGACCGATGAAATCCGGATTGCCGGCGTAGCGCGCAGCGCCCTCCAGACTGCCTTCGATGCCGACCCGCGAGAGATCCGCCGCCATGCGCGCCGCGCGGATCCCGCGCCCGCCGCGCACTGCAGCGAGACCCGCCTGCAACGCTTCGCAGCGAGGATCGACGCGCAAGCCGACGACGTGGATCGTCTTCCCGCACCACGTGACGGAGATCTCGACGCCTGCGACGAAATGGATGCCGCAAGCGCGCGCCATCTCTGCCGCTTCTTCGGTTCCCGTCGTCACGTCGTGATCCGTGAGCGCGAGCACGCCCACGCCATTTTCGGCGGCTCTCCGTATCAGGGCAGCAGGGCTCAGGAGCCCATCAGACGCCGAGGAATGGGCGTGAAGATCGACAGAAGGCACGCGAAGGGAATGGCCACCGAAAGGACCGCGTAAGGATAGCAAATCGGCTGTCCGTTAGATATTGCGAGCGCCCGCAAGAATGGCACGACAGCATCACACGCTGGAACGAAAACTGCGCGGTTGACACCCGTCTGCTTCTGCTATGATGTGTGCAGGGGTGCCAATGAGAACCCCATGCGTCCAGCCCTCGAGTCCGCAATGAGCCCGATAGAGTCGCATCCCGGTGATGCGCTGCTCGTCATCGACGTCCAGAACGATTTTCTGCCTGGCGGCTGTCTCGGAGTACCCGGCGGTCACGCGACGGTGCACATGCTCAACCGCTACATCGCGAGCTTCTCTGATCGCCGCCTTCCAGTCATCGCCACCCGCGACTGGCACCCGCAGAACCATTGTTCGTTCGAGGTCCGGGGCGGCGTGTGGCCGCCGCACTGTATCGCCGGCACGCAAGGGGCGGCGTTCCCCTCCACGCTGCGGCTGCCCTGTGACGCCATCATAGTCTCGAAGGCCAGTACGGCGGACCAGGAGGCCCATTCCGCCTTCGAGGCCACCGATCTCTGTGCCCGGTTGCGCGACCTCAACGTCCGCAGACTCTTCGTCGGCGGCCTTGCGACGGAATACTGCGTGCTGATGACGGTGCGTGATGCGTTGCGACTGGGCTTCCGTGTCGCGGTGCTCGAAGATGCCGTGTGCGCGGTCGATCTGGCGGCAGGAGATGGTGAACGCGCGCTGGAAACCATGCGACGGCTCGGCGCCAAATCGGTCCGCCTCGAGGCCATCGCCGCGTAGTCTCGGGCGGGCGTCCCCTCCCCGATTATCCTTTACGTCCTTACGCCGTATTCCAGCACGCAGTTCGGTATGGCGCGGTGCGACGCATGCGAGCGTCTGCGCTGGTGGACCCTTCTGGCCGCTCCGATGCCGAATCAGGAGCGACCCGTGGCCTCTCGTGCACGTCCGCGTGAAATCACGCGGGCGAGGTCGGTAAGCTCTTCGGCGAACACTTCGATCAGGTCGTCGACCGTCACGATGCCGAGCAGACTGCCGTCTGCGTTCAGAATCGGCAGTCGCCGCACGCCTCGCGTACGCATGATCTGCAAGGTGTCCAGGATGCCGTCCTCTTCGCGCCCGGTGACCAGCTCCTGACACATGATCTCACCTACGGTGAGCGACTTCGGATCCAGGCCGGCCGCGACTACTTCAACGACGATGTCCCGATCGGTGACGATGCCGACCGGTATACGCTCCTCACCCCGCTTTTCCACCACGATGAGATCACCCACGTGATGGTGGCGCATCAACTCCGCCGCGGCCTCGACATTAGTGCTCGACGGTGTCACCACCACTTCACGCGTGCAGATCTCGCCGATGCTCATGTCCGCTTGTCCGGGTTCGCAGTCCGTCACATGCCGGCGTTTTGGCATGTCGTCTCGTCAGCGTACGACGAGCACCGGGATCTTCGAGTGGGTCAATACTTTTTGAGTAACGCTGCCGAGCAACAGGCCCGAGACACCCCGCCGGCCGTGTGACGCCATGATGATCAGGTCACATTTCCGGCGTTTCGCTGCGCGGATGATGGCCTCGTGCGGATAGTCGCTCGCGACTGCGACGTCGTCCGCTTCCAGCCCAGCCGCGCGCGCTGCCTTCGTCACCCGTGACAGATAGCTTTCCGCGGTGGACTTCGCCGCAGCCAGATAATCCTTCCGCGTGATCTCGCCGATCGGCCCCATGTATTCGTACAGCGCGACTGCCCGGTATTCGGGATAAGCGTGGAAAGCGGTCACCTTGGCCTTGAGTGCCTTGGCAATTGCCACTGCTTGTGACACCGCTTTGTCCGCGAGATCCGAGCCGTCGGTGGGAACGAGCACGTGCTGAACCATCAACCTTCCCGAGAGTTGGGCAGGCTTGCATCGTCCCGCGATTCCCTGCGCGAAGCAAGCGTAGCGCCGTCACACGCCACGCCCCGCACGCGATGCAATCGTCTACGGTCTACGCGGCTTTCGCGAGTTATTGCCGCGAGGCCGTGGCTGCTTCCGAGATCACGAAGCGACGGCGAAACCCCGCGATGTCGAGCTTGCGCCGAACTTCCGGATCGCAGGCGACGAGCTTGAGCGTGCTGCGCTTCTCACGCGCCCGCTCCTGCAGCATGAGGAGGAGTTCGAGCCCCTCGACATCCACCTGATCGCTACCGACGAGTTCGACCTCGAGCTTGTCCCACGAGGTATCGCGAAGCTGGTGGCAGGCCGTGATGGCCTGATCCACCGATGCCGCATCGATCGCCCCGCTGAAGATCAGGCGAACCCCGTTGCCGCTGTCGAAGTCGTTGATTTTGACGCTCATCTAGCCCCCCCTTCCGATCGAAGTATCGAAAAAACCGTCACTTGCCGTTGCCGCTCCCTGTGGCACCGGCAATCATTCGCTCGACTTCCGCCTCTGCCTCCAGCCAATCCTGCTGTCGATCCGCCTCATCACCCGAAAAGCCGCGGCGTTCAGCGCGGAAGTAGGCCGCTTCCGCGATCATCCGGTCGCGACCGCAGGGTTCTGTCGGCGATTGCTGCGGGATGACCATCTCCGCCTCTACAGGCGGTTGAGGCTTTGCCGCGCCGCGTCGTTTCTCAG
>JAEUMW010000392.1 GCA_016791345.1 Betaproteobacteria bacterium
GCGTCATGCTCGCCGCCGCGGCCGTCGAAGAGCACGACCGGCGCCCCGGGCCGCAGCCGCAGGACGCGCACGAGATGGTGACCGGCCGCCTCGGGCAGCACGATGCGGGCGCCGGCGGCGAGATGCGGCGGCACGTAAACGCGCGGCACGGGGGCTGCGTTTCTACGGCTCTCCAGGTTCATGTAAACTTTTGCTGCGCCGCGCGTTGCGCGCGGGAGCGAGGAAGGAGACAAGGCAACAGGATGCAGGACCCATGGTAAGCCTCGAAACACCCCTCTGCAATTTCGGGTGGCACGCCGTCGACTTCCTGCTGCCCGGTACCGACGGCAGGCACTATTCGATCGGCGACGTGAAGGGGCCGAACGGGCTCCTCGTCATGTTCATCTGCAACCACTGCCCGTACGTCAAGGCGGTGCGCGAGCGACTGGTGCGCGATTGTCGCGAGCTCAAGGAGCTCGGCATCGGTTCGATCGCCATCATGTCGAACGATCCAGCGGATTACGCCGAGGATTCGTTCGAGAACATGCAGCGCGTCGCGCGCGAGTTCCGGTTTCCGTTCCCCTACGTGCTCGACGAGACGCAGGACATCGCCCGTGCCTATGGGGCGGTCTGCACGCCGGATTTCTTCGGTTTCAACGCCAAGCTGCAACTGCAATACCGCGGGCGCCTCGACGCCTCGCGCAAGGACACCGCGCCGGAGGCGCGCCGCGACCTGTTCGAGGCCATGTCGCAGGTGGCGCGCACTGGCGACGGGCCGCGCGAACAGATACCCTCCATGGGGTGCTCGATCAAGTGGAAACATGGCTGACCGACGTCAGCGCTGAAATGGGTGCGCTCATCCGCACCGTCAAGTCGGTGGCGGCGGCGGAGGTGATGCCCAGGTTCCTCAAGGTGGCCCATCATCGCAAGAGCGATGGGAGCCTCTTCACCGAGGCCGACGTTGCCGCGCAGGAAGCGCTTGCGCGCCGGCTGCCGGACATCTATCCAGGCACCATCGTCGGCGAGGAAATGACGCGGAAGACCCAGGTCGAGCACTGGCTCGACGGGGACGCCGGTGTCTGGTGCGTCGATCCCATCGACGGCACCTCGAATTTCGTCAACGGTCTGCCGTACTTCGCGGTCTCGGTGGCCCTCATGCGCCACGGGCGCACCGTGCTCGGCGTGGTCTACGACCCGGTGGCCGACGAGTGCTTCTATGCCGAAGCGGGGCGCGGCTCCTGGCTCAACGGCGAGGCGCTGCCGATCAAGGAGCAGACGCCGAAGCTGCGCGGCGGCATGGCGAGCGTGGATCTCAAGCGCCTGCCGCGGCGGCTGGCGGAGGCCTTGGCCGGCGCACCGCCGTATTCCTCGCAGCGCAACTTCGGTGCGAGCACGCTGGAGTGGTGCTACACCGCGGCCGGCCGCTTCGACGTCTACCTGCACGGCGGCCAGAAGCTCTGGGACTACGCGGCGGGATCCCTCATCCTGGCGGAGGCAGGCGGTCACATGGCCAATATCGAAAGCGACGATTTCTGGAGCGGCGACCTCTGGAAGCGCTCGGTCATTGCCGCCCTCGACCCGGGGCTCTTCGTGGAATGGAAGACCTGGATCCGGGCGCGGCTCGGCTAAGACAGCAAGACACGTTTGCAAGAGGGAAACGCCTGCCAGCCGTGGTATCGGCAGCCTCCGGCGCCTTGGCACTCCTGCGGGACTCACAGCCCCCCGACTGCATACGGCTCAAGCGGTACCCCGATCCTTGAGGGTTGAACCATGATCGTTCATCACTTGGCGTTTTCACGGGGCACCCGCATCCTCTGGCTGATCGAGGAGATCGGGATGACCTACGACATCGTTCGATACCCTCGCGATGAGAACTTCCGCGCACCGCCGGCCCTGCAGGCTGTGCATCCGCTGGGCAAAGCACCGGTGATCGAGGATGACGGCCTGATTCTCGGCGAGTCCGCCGTGATTCTCGACTACATCAATACCAAGTACGGCGAGGGACGCTTTGCACCACCGGCGAACGACCGAGCCTGGTTCGTTCACAACGAATGGCTGCAGTACGCGGAGAGCACGGCCGCCATGCCGATCATGGTGATGAAGATGGCGGCGACGAACGGCGGGCTTTCTCCCGGTATGGAGCGATTCTTTTCACCTCTCCTCACCAGAACGCTCAATCACATCGCCCGCGGCGTCAGTGACCGCAGGTATTTGATGGGTGACGACCTCATGCTCGCCGACATCCAGATGGTGTATCTACTGGAGGTTGCAGCGGGCAGCGGCATGCTCGGCGCTCACCCTGCGGTCGAGGCGTATCTCGACCGGCTGAACGAGCACCCGGCGCTCCAGAAAGCGATCGCCATCGGCGGACCGATGAGGCCGCCACCACGATAGGTCGCGTGCGAGGCGCTGCAGACGGAGGTCGCGCAGACGCGGAGGATCGAAAGCGATGCTCCGAGTTTGCGAATGGGTCAAACCTTAAGGCAGTTCCGCACCCTTCGTCGCGGATGCTGGTGTGATTCCGCGCGAATGTTCAGACTCGTCCCGGCACACAGGAGACGAGTCGATGAACGCGCCCGAAACCCCCAGAAATAAAGCGCGCAGCGCGGATTCTGCCACCCCGTTCGATCCCGCGCGCGCACTGGAACTGGTGACCGACCCGTTCGGCATCGGGCAGGCACTGGCCGCATCGGCGCAGGGCTGGCTGCGCCATCCCTGGGAACTGGTCCAGGCCTGGGGTGCGCTCGGCAGCGCGCTGGCCGGCGTGCAGGCCGACTGGTGGCGGTGCTTAAGCGAGCCGGCGCCGCCCTCATCGGTCGCCGTCGACGCCGACGGCCGCTTCAGCGACCCGCTCTGGTCGCTGCCGCCCTACGCGCTGCTGCGCGATGCCTATCTCACCTACACCCACTGGCTCGAAGCAAGCCTTTTTCACGCGCCGGGGGTGGATGCGCCGACGCGGCGCCGGTCGGCCTTCTGGGCGCGGCAGTGGCTCAACGCCTGGGCGCCGAGCAATTTCCTGGCGCTCAATCCGGTGGCGCTGCAAAAGGCCGTCGATTCCGGTGGACTCACGCTCGCCCAAGGGTTTGCGCATTTCCTCGAGGACATCGAGTCCGGCGATGTGCCGACGGTCGACGCCGGTCCGTTCCGGGTCGGTGTCAACCTCGCCAACACGCCGGGCGCCGTGGTCTTTCGCAACCACCTGGTGGAGGTCATCCAGTACGCGGCGACGCGGCAACGAACGCGGACGGTGCCGATCGTCCTCATCGCGCCGTGGATCAACAAGTACTACATCCTCGACCTCTCTCCGGCAAAGAGTCTGGTGCGGCATCTCGTCGATCAGGGTTTCGACGTCTTCGTGACGAGTTGGCGGAATCCGAACTCCGGCGATGCCGGCACCCGTTTCGACGACTATCTCGTTGGCGGCACCCTGCCGGCCCTGGAGGTGGCGCGGGACATCTGTCGCACACCGGTCGTGCACGCCGCCGGATACTGCCTCGGAGGCACGGCGCTCGCGGCGACGATGGCGTGGTGCAACCGCGGCAGCGAGGCGGTCCCGGTCGCACACTGGACGCTGCTCACGACGTTGACCGACTTCTCGCGACCGGGTGCGATCGAGGTGTTCCTCGACGAGCGCAGCCTCGCCTATCTCGACCGCCTGATGGCGCGCCAGGGCTTCCTCGACGGCAGGGACATGGGGCGCGCCTTCCGCATGCTGCGCGCGAACAGCCTGATCTGGCAGTTCGCGGTGCAGCGCTATTTGTATGGCGAGCGGCTGCCGGCGTTCGACGTGCTCTACTGGAACGCCGACTCCACGCGCATGCCGCGCGCGATGCACCGTTACTATCTGCGCGAGTTCTATCTCAACAACCGGCTCGTCGAACGCGACGGCCTGACGCTCGCCGGGCGGCCGATCGACCTGCGGCGCATCCGGCAGCCGCTGTACATGGTGGGCACCGAGGAAGACCACATCGCCCCCTGGAAGGCGACGTTCACGCTGTGCGGGCTCGTCGCCGCACCGGTGCGCTATGTGCTGACGACGTCGGGGCACATCCTCGGCATCATCAATCCCCCGGAAACCTCGAAGCGCGCCTTCGTTGCCGGCGCCGCGGGTGCCGAAGACCCGGTGGCGTGGCAGTCGCGACAGCAGCGCGTTTCCGGCAGCTGGTGGAAGGACTGGGTGGAGTGGCTCGACGAGCGCTGCGGACCCTGGCGCGACGCGCCGGCGCTGGGAAGTGCGCGCTTTCCGAAGCTCGCCGACGCGCCCGGTTGCTACGTCTTCGAGACCTGAGCGCGCACCCGGCGGCCGATCCTGCCGAAGAGTTCGAGCGCCCCGCGGCGCGCGATATCGTGATCGACGATCGGCGGCGGATAGTCGCGCGCGATCACCACGCCGCAGGAGCGCTGCTCGGACTCGCTCATGCGCCACGGCGCGTGGATGAACGGATCCGGCACGGCCGCAAGCTGCGGCAGGTACTTGCGGATGAACCTGCCCGTGGGGTCGAAGCGCGCCGACTGCGTCACCGGATTGAAGATGCGGAAGTACGGCTGCGCGTCGCAGCCGGTCGATGCCGCCCACTGCCAGCCGCCGTTGTTGGCGGCGAGGTCGAAGTCGTTCAACCGATCCGCGAAGTACCGTTCGCCGAGCCGCCAGTCGACGTGCAGATCCTTCACCAGAAAGGACGCAGCGACCATCCGCAGCCGATTGTGCATGTAGCCACTCGTGTTGATCTGGCGCATCGCCGCGTCCACCAGCGGATAGCCGGTGCGCCCCTGCTGCCACGCTTCGAGGTGTCCGGGCGGGTTTGGCCAGGCGATGGCGTCGCACTCGGGGCGGAAGGCGTGCGCGACGACGTGCGGGTGGTGCCAGAGGATCTGAAAGTAGAAGTCACGCCAGATGAGCTCCGACAGCCACGTTTCAGGACCGCGGCCACCGATTTCCAGCGCCAGTCGTACCAGGCGTCGCACGGAGATCGTCCCGAACCGCAGATGCACGGAGAGGTAGGAAGGGCCGCGCAGCGCTGGAAAGTCGCGGTGCTCGTGGTAGCGCTCGATGCGGCCGAGGAAATCCGCGAGAAAGGTTTCCGCGCCCGACATGCCCGCGGGCAGCGGCAGGTCTGCGAGATTCGTCGGCAGAAAGCCGATGGCGTCGAGCGCCGGCATTGCCGCGCTTGCGTCGGCGGGGGCGAGGCGCGCCGTGAAGGGGACCACGGGATGCGCCGTCACGTCCGCCTCCGTGACGCGCCTGAGCCACGCGGTCCTGTACGGCGTGAAGACGGAGAAAGGTCGATCGTCCTGCGTCAGCAGTTCGTCCTTGTCGAAGATCGCCTGGTCCTTGAACGTCCGCAGGGCAATGCCGTGCGCGGCGAGCGCGCCGGCCACAGTCGCGTCACGGGCGATCGCCCGCGGCTCGTAGTCGTGGTTGGCGAACACCGCCGCGACGCGCAGCGCGGTGGCAAGCCGCGGGATCTCCTCGCGGGCGTGGCCGTGGCGCACGAGGAGGTCGCCGCCGAGTCGCCGCAATTCCTCCCGCAGCTCCGCGACGCTGTGCCAGATGAACTCGACGCGACGATCCGCGTGTTCCGGCAGGGCGTCGAGGATCTCGCGGTCGAAGACGAAAACGCAGTGCACCCGACGCGCTGCACGCAATGCCGCAGAGAGTGCTGCATGGTCGTCGGTGCGCAGATCGCGCCGAAACCACACCAGCGCGGCGTCGAACTCAGTCAAGGCTTGTCCTCAGTCGAAGGATCGCTCGTGAGAGCGCCGGCCGCGGGTGATGGTTCGGGCGCGCGATTGTGGAGACCGGGGGGCATGACTACAATGCAGGAGCACCCATGCAACCGACAAATCTCACCCATCACTTCCTGATCGCCATGCCCGCCATGGTCGATCCGTTCTTTGCGAAAACGCTGACCTACATCTGCGAGCACAGCGATCAGGGTGCGCTCGGGCTGGTCGTCAACCGGCCGATCGACATGAGCCTGCAGGCGCTGTTCGAGCAGATCGACGTGCCGCTGGAAGTGGGGGGCGTGGGCAATCTGCCGGTGCACTTCGGCGGTCCGGTGCAGGTCGATCGCGGCTTCGTGCTGCACCGTCCGGTCGGCGAGTGGCAGTCGACACTGCCGGTGCGCGACGGCATCGCGCTCACGACGTCGAAGGACATTCTGCAGGCGACCGCACGCGGCGAAGGACCGGAGCAGATCCTCGTCACGCTGGGGTATGCCGGCTGGGCGCCCGGCCAGCTCGAACACGAGCTCGCGCAGAACGCGTGGCTCACGGTGACGGCGAAGCCCGACGTCATCTTCGACATGCCCGCCGAGGTGCGCCTTGCCGCGGCGATGGAACTGCTCGGCGTGAGCTTCGCCAGCCTGTCGGAAACGGCGGGTCACGCCTAGGATTCTGCATGTTGACGACTGCTGCCGGACCCGCACTGCCGGGCAGGATGCTGGCGACCGGCGGCCAGTCCTCGTCGCTGGCCAATCTGCGCACGGGAACCGTGCTCGCCTTCGACTTCGGCGAAGCGCGCATCGGTGTGGCCGTCGGCGAGCTGGATGTGCGCATCGCACACGCGTTGACCGTGATCGCCGCCGCGCCGCGCAGCGAACGCTTTCGCGCCGTGGGCGAGCTCATCGAGGAATGGCGGCCGGTGCTGCTTGCGGTGGGTGTGCCGTCGCACGCCGACGGCGGTGCCCATCCGTTCGCCGCCCGCTGCGAGAAGTTCGCGCGCAGCCTGGAAGGCAGGTTCCAGTTGCCCGTTGCGCTCGTCGACGAGAGTTTCACCTCGTGCGCCGCGACTGAGCGCCTGAGCGAGGCAGGGGTCGGCGCGCGGGCGCAGAAGACCCGCATCGACGCCGCGGCGGCCGCCGAAATCCTTGCCGCACTGTTTTCGCAGATCGATGACACTGCCTGACGCCGAAGCCCTGCTGACCGTCCTGACCGAGCAGATGCGCCCGGCAGTCACGCCCGAGACGGCGCTGGTCGGCATCCACACCGGCGGAGTATGGCTCGCGCGGCGGCTGCACGCGAGCCTCGGGCTCAAGCCGCTGCTCGGCACGCTCGATGTATCGTTCTACCGCGACGACTTCGAGCGCATCGGGCTGCATCCGCAGGTCAAGCCCTCGGACATCCCGTTCGACGTCGCCGGCCGCCACATCGTGCTGGTGGACGACGTGCTCTACACTGGCCGCACGATCCGCGCGGCGCTGAACGAGCTATTCGACTATGGCCGGCCGGAGAGCGTGCGCCTGGCGGCGCTCGTCGACCGCGGCGGACGCGAGCTGCCGATCTGCGCGCAGTTCGTGGGCGCGGCGCTGGAAGTCGGGCCGGGCGAGCACCTGGCCCTCCAGCAGGACGCAACGAACCAGCTGTCGCTCGCCCTGGTGCGCCGGGCACCGCGGGCCTAGCCGGCATGCAGCGCAATCCACAGCTCAACAGCCACGGCGAGTTGCAACACCTGCTCACGACCGAGGGTTTGCCGGCGTCGATTCTGCGCCAGATCCTGGACACTGCGCTGCCCTTCGTTTCGGTCGCCGAGCGCGAGGTGAAGAAGATCCCGCTGCTGCGCGGGAAGTCGATCTTCAACCTCTTCTTCGAGCCCAGCACCCGCACCCGCACCACCTTCGAGATCGCCGCCAAGCGCCTCTCGGCGGACGTCGTCAACCTCAACATCGGCACCTCCAGCCAGAGCAAGGGGGAGACGCTGCTCGACACGGTGGCCAACCTGTCGGCGATGCACGCGGACATGTTCATCGTGCGCCATGCCGAGAGCGGCGCCGCGCACCTCATCGCGCGCCACGTCGCGCCCGACATCCACGTCATCAATGCCGGCGACGGCCGCCATGCGCACCCGACGCAGGCGCTGCTCGACATGTTCACGATCCGCCACTACAAGCGCGACTTCACGCGGCTGCGCGTGGCGGTGGTCGGCGACATCCTGCACTCGCGCGTTGCCCGTTCGCAGATCCACGCGCTCAACACGCTCGGCGTGCCGGAGGTGCGGGCCATCGGCCCGAAGACCCTGCTGCCGAGCAATGTCGGCAATCTCGGCGTGCACGTCTACAACGACATGGCCGCCGGGCTGAAGGACGTCGATGTGGTGATGATGCTGCGCCTGCAGAACGAGCGCATGAGCGGATCCCTGGTGCCCAGCCCGCAGGAGTATTTCAAGTCCTACGGTCTCACGCAGGAGAAGCTCGCGCTCGCCCGGCCCGACGCGATCGTGCTGCACCCGGGACCGATGAATCGCGGCGTGGAGATCGACTCCAGCGTGGCCGACGGCGGGCAGTCGGTGATCCTGCCGCAGGTCACCTTCGGCATCGCGGTGCGCATGGCGGTGATGAGCATTCTGGCGGGCAACTAGCGCACCGGGCGCGGACACGAACCGTGAAGATCCACATCAAGGGCGGGCACCTGATCGATCCCGCGAACGGCGTCGACGCGCCGCGCGACCTCTTCATCGCCGCCGGCAAGGTCGTCGCCGTCGGCGCAGCGCCCGACGGGTTCGGCGCCAACCGCACGCTCGATGCGACGGGCTGCGTCGTCGCGCCGGGTCTGATCGACCTCGCGGCGCGTCTGCGCGAGCCCGGCTTCGAATACAAGGCGACGCTCGAATCGGAAATGGCCGCGGCGGTGGCGGGCGGCGTGACGAGCCTCGCCTGCCCGCCGGACACGGATCCGCCGCTGGACGAGCCGGGACTGGTGGAGATGCTCAAGTTCCGCGCGCGCAGCCTGAACCAGGCGAAAGTGTTCCCCCTGGGCGCGCTGACCATGGGCCTGGCAGGGGCGGCGCTGACCGAGATGGCGGAACTCACCGAGGCGGGCTGTGTCGGCTTCGCCCAGGCCGATGCGGCCGTCACCGACACGCTGGTGTTGATGCGCGCGCTGCAGTACGCCGCGACCTTCGGTTTTTCCGTCTGGCTGCGGCCGGAGGACGGCAGTCTCGTCAAGGGCGGCGTGGCGCACGACGGCGAGGTGGCGGCGCGGCTCGGCCTGTCGCCGATCTCACGCTGCGCCGAGACCGTCGCGGTCTCGACCCTGTTGCTGCTGGCCCGGGAGACCGGGGTGCGCCTGCACCTGTGTCGGCTGTCGACCCGCGACGGGCTGGAGATGGTGCGCCAGGCGAAGGCGGAGGGGGTCAGGGTGAGCTGCGACGTGGCGGTGCATCACGTCCACCTGTGCGAACTCGATCTCGGCTATTTCGACAGCAACTGCCACCTGCGGCCGCCGCTGCGCGGCGTGCGCGATCGCGACGCGCTGCGCGAGGGTCTGCGTGACGGCACCGTGGATGCCATCTGCTCCGATCACACGCCGGTCGACGACGATGCCAAGCAGCGGCCGTTCGCCGAATCCGAGCCCGGCGCGACCGGGCTGGAGCTGCTGCTGCCGTTGACGCTCAAGTGGGCGCGCGAGAGCAAGGCATCCCTCGCGAACGCGGTGTCGCTTCTGACCGTGCAGCCGGCACGCATACTCGGTCTCGATCTCGGGCACCTGCGTTGCGGGCACGCTGCCGATGTCTGCGTCTTCGAACCCGAACGGGAATGGACGGTGGCTCCGCGCGCCCTCAAGAGCCAGGGCAGGAACACGCCGTTTCTCGGCCTGGAGGTCCTGGGACGCGTCCGCTGGACCCTGGTCGACGGCCAGATGGTGTACGAAGGCTGAGGTTTCTCCACGCGTTCGACGGAACTCCCGCGCGCTCGCAATTTCTCATCGGGGCTTGAACGACGCGACCCCGCCACGACCTAACCGCTGTACCCACGATCCCCTCGAATCTCATGGACAATCCCCTGCTCGACTTCGCCGGTCTTCCCCGCTTCCCCGAAATCAAACCGGAGCACGTGACCCCCGCCGTGGACACGCTGCTCGCGGAAAACCGCGCGCTGGTGACGAGACTCGCGGAAGATCCGGCCGCACCCACCTGGGATGGCTTCGTGCGCCCCCTGGACGACGCCAACGAGCGGCTCAACCGCGCCTGGGGCCAGGTCGGGCATCTGAACGCGGTGATGAACAGCCCGGAGCTGCGCGAGGCGTACAACGGCAACCTCCCGAAGCTCACGCAGTACTACTCCGAACTCTCGACGCATCAGGGCCTGTTCGCGAAGTTCAAGGCGCTGCGCGCATCGGGAGAATTCGATCGCCTGACCACCGAGCAGAAGAAGGTGCTCGAGAACGAGCTGCGGGATTTCCGCCTGGGCGGCGCGGAACTGCCGGAGGCCGAGCGCGCACGCTACATGGAGCTGTCGGAGAAGCTCTCCTCGCTGTCTTCACGGTTCAGCGACAACCTGCTCGATGCCACCAATGCCTTCTCCCATCTCGTGACGAATCCCGACGAGGTGAAAGGCATCCCGGAGGACGTGCTGGAAGCGGCCGCCGAGGCGGCGAAGGCGGACGGCGAGAGCGGCTGGAAGTTCACGCTGCACGCGCCGTCGTACGTCCCGGTGATGCAGTACGCGGACAATCGCGCGCTGCGCGAGACCCTGTACCGCGCGTACGTCACCCGCGCGTCCGAGCTGGGGAATCCGGAGTGGGACAACACCCCGCTCATGTCGGAGATCCTGCAGCTGCGCCGCGAACTCGCCCGGCTGCTCGATTTCGGCAGCTATGCGGCCTATTCGCTCGAACCGAAGATGGCGCAGAGCCCGCAGGAGGTGCTCGATTTCCTGCACGAACTCGCCGGCAAGGCGAAGCCGTTCGGTGAGCGCGACCTGGCGGAACTGCGCGAGTTCGCGGCCCGCGAACTCGGCTTGAACGAACTCGCCGTATGGGACGTCGGCTACGCGTCCGAGAAGCTGCGGGTCGCGCGCTACGCCTTCTCGGAGCAGGAAGTGAAGCAGTATTTTCCCGAGACGCGGGTGCTGCCGGGCATGTTCAAGCTGGTGGAGACGATCTACGGACTCGCCATCACGCCAGCCGCAGCGCCGTTGTGGCATCCGGATGCGCGCTTCTACAAGATCACGGACCGCTCGGGTGAGCTCGTCGGCCACTTCTACGTCGACCTCTATGCCCGGCCGAGCAAGCGCGGTGGCGCATGGATGGACGACGCCATCACCCGCCGTCGGCGCGGGGCGACGATCCAGACCCCGGTCGCCTATCTCAACTGCAACTTCTCGGCGCCCGTCGGCGGCCGTCCCGCGCTCTTCACCCACGACGAGGTGAACACCCTGTTTCACGAGTTCGGCCACGGTCTGCATCATCTGCTCACGCAGGTCGAAGAGCTCGGCGTGTCGGGCATCAACGGCGTCGAATGGGATGCCGTCGAACTGCCGTCCCAGTTCATGGAGAACTTCTGCTGGGAGTGGGAGGTGCTCCGCCACATGACTGAGCACGTGGAGACGAAAACTCCGCTGCCTCGTCAGCTTTTCGACAAGATGCTGGCCGCCAAGAACTTCCAGAGCGGCCTGCAGACGCTGCGTCAGCTCGAATTCGCGCTCTTCGACATGCGCCTGCATCACGATTTCGATCCGGCCGGCGAGCATTCCCTGAAGGTGTTGCTGGACGACGTGAGGAAGCAGGTCGCCGTGATATTCCCGCCGGAGTTCAATCGGTTTCCCAACAGCTTCTCGCACATCTTCGCCGGGGGCTATGCGGCCGGGTACTACAGCTACAAGTGGGCGGAGGTGCTTTCTGCCGATGCCTACAGCCTGTTCGAGGAGGGCGGTGTGCTCAACCCGGAAACCGGGGCGCGCTTCCGCCGGGAGATTCTCGGCGTCGGCGGCAGCCGCCCGGCGCTCGATTCCTTCGTCGCCTTCCGCGGTCGGCCGCCTTCCATCGACGCATTGCTGCGCCACAGCGGCATGGTTTCCTGACCGTCCCGCAACGCCAAGGGCGGCGCGCGCCGCCCGGCGGCGGCCTTCCTTCGCGGTGACTGGCCCGCGACGTGCTGATTTCAGTCACCCCGCCGCAGACCTCGAAGGAGCAACGCCATGCGAGCACCATGGGCCGTCCTGATTGCTGCCGCCTTCATCCCCCCGCTTCACGCCGCCGAGTTGTACAAGTGGTCCGATCCCGCGACCGGTGCCCCGGTGTACTCCAGCGATCCGCCGGCGGCGGACATCAAGTCGGTGGAGGCGAAGCGGGTGAGCCCCAGCACCATCGAGACGAGCAACCTGCCCTACGGCGTGCAGCGGGCGGTGAGCCGCAACCCGATCGTTCTCTACGTGAGCGACTGCGGCGAGTTCTGCAAGGCCGCGCGGGCCTATCTCGCCAAGCGTGGTCTGCCCTACAGCGAACGCAACCCGGAAGAGCCGGCGGTGGCCGCGGAGCTCAAGAAGGTGACGGGCGGCGCGCTCGAAGTGCCGTACCTCAAGGTGGGAACGAAATCCGTGCGCGGCTACGATGAGGCCCGATACGCTGCCGCGCTGGACGCGGCCGGCTATCCCAGGTCGTCGCTTGCGGGACTCGCTGCGAAGCCGGTCCAGTCCAAGAAGGCGAAGTCCACTGATGCCGCCGTGGCGGAATCGACGAATGCGGGCACGCCCAAGTCGGGCGACGCTGCGGGCAATGCGATGGTCGGCCGCCTGGCGTCCATCGATTCTGCGCTCGCACGCTAGCGCGGCGTCTCATCCCCACGTCTTCCTTCCGTTTTCACTCCGGCGTTTCGCGCACGGCGATTGGACTGTCATTCTGGACGGTTCATCCCGTGCGCGGCGGC